>QUBV01000045.1 GCA_014338185.1 Lysobacterales bacterium
AAAAAACCGCGCCGGGTCGAGAGGAGGGAGGGCGTTGCGCCCGGCGCGGGCCTCACGGCAGCACTGCGAACGCGGCAGCGTCCGCAACGGGGTTCACAGCGCGCACCAGTCGGTCTCGGGCGCGCCGCTGCTGGCGGTCGAGGGCGTGCTGCGTTCGAGCTCGCGCAGCCACGACGGCGCGATCATCGCCTCGGCGCCGAGCCAGGCGTCGTCGGATGTGGTGTCGAGGTCGCGGGCGAAAGGCGCGATGCGCGGGTCCAGCAGATGAAAGTTCATGGGGCCTCCGGTTCACAGGTGCAGCATGGCCAACAGGCCGAGCAACAGGCCACCCACGGCGAGGGCGATGCGCAGGTATTCGCGTCCGTGCAGTTCGTTGTCGGCTTCGGGTCGCTGCGGGCGCATCGCGCGGCTCCTGCGGGCTGGCGAGTGCATTGCATCGCGGCCGGCGGCGCGCGCGCGGCCGGCGCGGGGCGCGGATGCTGGCCAGATGTGGCGATTTGCCGACGCGCGGAGCAGGGCCGTTGCGCATGCGCGTGCAGTGCGTAAGCTGGCCGGAATCCGCAGGAGTCAACCCATGCCGCGCAGCATTGCCATCGTCGAGGACGAGCCCCTGATCCGCGCCAACTATGTCGAGGCGCTCACGCGGCTTGGTTACGAGGTGCGTGGCTATGCATCGCGGCCCGAGGCCGGTGCCGCGTTCGCGCAGCGCCTGCCCGATCTGGTGATCATCGATGTGGGGCTGGGCGACGAGCCCGAAGGCGGCTTCGAGCTGTGCCGCACGCTGCGCGCGCAATCACGCACCTTGCCGATCGTGTTCCTCACCGCGCGTGATTCGGACTTCGACGTGATCTCGGGCCTGCGCCTGGGCGCCGACGACTACCTGGCCAAGGACGTGTCGCTGCACCAGCTGGCCGCGCGCGTCAATGCGCTGTTGCGGCGCGTGGATGCGCTGCGCCAGCCGATCGCGGCCGACAGCGTGATCACGCAGGGCCCGCTCAAGCTCGAGGCCGAGCGCATGCGCGTGAGCTGGAACGGCGAGGAAGTGCCGCTCACCGTGACCGAGTTCTGGATGGTGCACACGCTGGTGCGCTTCCCCGGCCACGTCAAGAGCCGCGACCAGCTCATGCGCGAGGCCCAGGTCGTGGTCGACGATGCAACGATCACCTCGCACATCAAGCGCATCCGCAAGAAGTTCATCGCGATCGACCGCGCCTTCGATGCGATCGACACCGTGCACGGCGCGGGCTACCGCTGGAAGAGTTGAGCGATCGTGGATCGGTCCTGCTCCAGCGCGCGCACGCGGCAACCCGCCGCCGCGCCGCCGCGCCGGACGTCGCGCCGCGGCGGTACGCGCGTGGGCCATGGCACCGCGCCCGCTTTCGGCCGCGGGCGCTGAGCACGGACGCCGCCACCGATGACCCTGCGCCTGCAACTGCTGCTCGCGGCGCTGTGCACGCTCGCATTGCCGTGGGCGGGCTGGCGCGTGGTGGGCCAGACCGATCAGCTGCTGCGCGAGGGCCAGCAGCAGGCGTGGCTGACCGCGGCGAGACTGCTGGCCGGCACCGTGCAGGCGCGCGGATTGCAGTTGCCCGCGGGTGACCTGCTGTTCGTGCAGACGCTGCATGAGCCGCTGCGCGTGGATGGCTATGGTGACGACTGGCGCGCCTTGCAGGCGCATGCGCAGGCGCTGGGTCCGCCGCAGGACGTGCACAAGCTGCAGGTGCTGCTGGCAAGTCGCGATGGTGACCTGTACCTGTTCGCGCAGGTGCGCGATGCCACGCGCGTGCGCTTCGACCCGACCGATCCGCGCAGTGTCAGCGCCGATCATCTCACGCTGGTACTGGGCAAGGACGGCCGCAGTGCGCGCTACCGGCTCATCAGCGCGGCGCCGGGCAGTTTCACCGCAGCGGCGCAGGGCGATGCGGACGGGCTGCCCGCGCAACTGGTCGGTGCACTGCAGGAGGATGGCTCGGGCTACCGCATCGAGCTGCGCATCGCGCGCGGGCTGGTGCCTACGCGGCTTGGGCTGGCGGCATTCGACTCGGCGCAGCCGGGCCCGGACGCGCCCGAGCTGCGCGAGCTGGTCGGCTACGACGAGGCGCTGGCCCAAGGTCTGCGCACGCTGCTGCCCGCGCACACCCGCGCGCGCGTGGTGCTCGCCGACGGCTGGGTGCTGGCCGACGCCGGCGAACTGCGCGCGCGCGAGTTGCCGCCCGCGCAGCGCCCGGGCGGGTTCTCGGCCTGGCTGTACCGGCACTGGTTCGCGCCACCGGCGCAGGCGGCGCAGCCACTGGATGGGAATCCGCCGCGACTGGACGCGGGCGAGGCCTGGCAGGCGCTGTCGGGCGTGGCCGCGACGAGCTGGCGCCCGGCCGACCAGGCTGATGCGGTGGTGCTGGCCGCGGCGGTGCCGCTGGTGGGCGGTCCGCGCACGCATGCGGCACTGGTGCTGGAGCAGGCCAACGCGAGCCTGCCGCTGCTGGCCGATCGCGCGCTGTCGGGCCTGCTCAGCGCGACGCTGGCGGCATTCGTCGTCGCCGCGGCGGTGCTGTTGCTGTTCGGTGCGCTGCTGTCGCTGCGCATCCGCCGCCTGCGCAACGCGACCGAGCAGGCCTTGCGCGCGGGTGGCCGCCTCGATGCACCGATGCCGCTGATCGAGGCGCGAGACGAACTGGGCGACCTCGCGCGCAGCTTCCGCCGTCTGCTCGACGAGACCGGCGCCTCCACCGACTACCTGCGCACGCTCGCTTCCAAGCTCTCGCACGAACTCAACACGCCGCTCGCGATCGTCAAGTCCTCGCTCGACAACCTCGACCACCAGGCCCTGCCCGGCGACGCGCGCCCCTACCTGCTGCGCGCACGCGATGGCGCCGACCGGCTCGGCGTGATCGTGCGCGCAATGAGCGAGGCCAGCCGCGTCGAACGCGCGATTGCCGCCGCCGAGGCCGAGGACTTCGACCTGCGCGCGCTGGTGGCCGGCTGCGCCGAGGGTTATCGCGCGCTGTGCGCGCCGCGCGAACTGCGCCTGCAGTTGCCGCCGGCGCCGTTGCCGCTGCACGGCGCGCCCGAGCTCATCGCGCAGGCGCTCGACAAGCTGTTCGACAACGCCTGTTCGTTCACGCCCGCGACCGGCTGGATCGCGCTCGCGCTGGAGGCCGGCGCCGAGGGCAGCGCGCGCATTCGCGTGGCCAATGCCGGCCCGGCGCTGCCGGCCGCGATGCACGAGCGCGTGTTCGATTCGCTGGTGTCGCTGCGCGAGCGCGCGGTGCCCGGCGGCGCCACGCCGCACCTGGGCCTGGGCCTGTACGTGGTGCGCCTGGTCGCCGAACTGCATCGTGGCCACGCCAGCGCAGCCAACCGCGTCGAAGGCGATGGCGTGGAGTTCACGCTCACGCTCGCGGGCATGCCGCGGCGCAGCCTGTCGGCGGCCGCCGGGCCCGCCGCGCCGGGCTGATCTGCCGCACCCGCCGCGGCCGGGTGGGTTGCGGGAAGGCACGCGCCACCACGTAGGAATGAAGAATGATTCCTGCCACCGCGATCGATCGGGAGCCGCCTTGCCCATGTACCATTTGAGCGCAAGCCTGTTGCTCGCCGCCTGCCTGCTCGCGCAGCCGGCGCCCGCCGCCGAGCCGGTCACCAGCGGTGCCGGGATCGACTACCAGCCCGCGGTGATCCGCTCCAGCGACGATGACGCGCGCATCGTGGTGTTCGAACGCCTCGATCCGGCGACGTTCGCGGGCGACCTGTGGCTCACCCGATCGCCCGATGCGGGCGCGAGCTGGAGCGCGCCGGTGCCGATCATCGCCAGTGCGCTCAACGAGCGCCATCCGGCGTTGTTGCAGCTCGGCCCGGCGCAGTACGTGCTGTTCTATCTCAAGGGCGCCACTGCGCAGTCGAGCTTCCGCCTCTGGCGCGCGACCAGCGGCGACGGCATCGCCTGGACCGAGCAGGCGCAGCTTGACCTGGGCTGGAGCACCGGTGGCGAGGTCAACCCGCATGTGATCGCGCAGGCCGACGGCACGCTCACGCTGAGCTACCAGCGCCTGGGTGGCGGCAGCTATCTCGCGCAGTCCAGCGACGGTGGCGCGAGCTGGGACACGCAGCGCACCCTCATCGCCGCCGGCAGCCAGCTGCCACGCATCGCCTGGCGCGAGCGCGACGGACTGTACCTGGCCAGCTACCAGGTCGGCAGCAGTGCGCTGCAGCTGTACGTCAAGACCAGTCACGACCCGCGTGACTGGAGCGCGCCGGCACGCGGCTTCGCGCTCACCGGCAACCACCACGACTCGCTGCCGGCGGTGCTCGCCGACGGCGCCTTCGCCCTGTTCTGGATCCGCCAGGTCGGCAACGGCTTCGACCTGGCGGTGCGCCGCTCGCCCGATGGCGTGGACTGGGACGATGCCATCGCGATCACCCAGTCGCCCGATGCCGACGATGTCGAACCGCATCCGCTGGTCGGCGCCTCGCCGCGCGAGGTCGAGCTGTACTGGGGCCGCTCGCAGGGCGGCAACGACTACGACATCGTGCGCCTGGCGCGGGCGCCGGTACTGGCCGATGTGATCTTCGCCGACCCGTTCGAGTCCGACTGACGCGGTCCGCCGCGCACGCGCGTGCCGCCCAAGCACGCGGCGTGCGGGCGATTGTTGCGGTGCACGAGCGCCTGCTATCGTGCACGGCCACGCCGCCCGCAGGTACCGCCGTGATCACGCAGGACCAGTTCGACGCGCTCGCCGCGCAGGGTTACAACCGCATCCCGGTCGCGCGCGAGGTGCTGTCCGACCTCGACACGCCGCTGTCGGTCTATCTCAAGCTCGCCGACGGGCCCTATTCGTACCTGTTCGAGTCGGTCGAGGGCGGCGAGAACTGGGGGCGCCATTCGATCATCGGCCTGCCATGCCGGCGCGTCTACGCGCTGCGCGGCCACACGCTGAGCGTGGAGGAGCTGGGCGAGGTGATCGAGTCGCGCGAGGTGGCCGACCCGCTGGCCGAGATCGAGGCGATCCGCGCCAGTCACCGCGTCGCGCCACTGCCGGGGTTGCCCGCGTTCAGCGGCGGCCTGGTCGGCTACTTCGGCTTCGAGACGGTCGGCTGGATCGAGCCACGCCTGGCCTGCAGCAAGCCCGACGAGCTCGGCACGCCCGATGCGCTGCTCATGCGCAGCGAGGAGGTGGCCGTGTTCGACAACCTCAAGGGCCGGCTCTACCTCATCGTGCATGCCGATCCGGCCGAGCCGCAGGCGTGGGCCCGCGCGCGGCGGCGCCTGGATGAACTGGTGTTCCGCCTGCGCCACGGCGCCTCGGCCTATCCCGACGTGCTCGATCCCAAGGCGCTGCAGGAAACCGACTTCCAGTCGAGCTTCACGCGCGAGCAGTTCGAGGCTGCGGTCACCCAGGCCAAGGCCAGCATCGCCGCGGGCGACATCTTCCAGGTGGTGCCCTCGCAGCGCCTGTCGGTGCCGTTCCGTGCGCGCCCGGTGGATGTGTATCGCGCGCTGCGCGCGCTCAATCCCTCGCCCTACATGTACTTCGTCGACCTCGGCACGACCCAGATCGTCGGTTCCTCGCCCGAGATCCTCGTGCGCCTCAAGCAGGGCCGCGTGGTGGTGCGACCGATCGCGGGCACGCGTCCGCGCGGCGCCACGCCCGAGCACGACGCCGCGCTCGAAGCCGAGCTGCTCGCCGACGCCAAGGAACGCGCCGAGCACCTCATGCTCATCGACCTCGGTCGCAACGACGTCGGCCGCGTCAGCAAGACCGGCAGCGTGCGCCTGACCGAGAGCTTCGTGATCGAGCGCTATTCGCACGTGATGCACATCGTGAGCCAGGTCGAGGGCGAGCTGCGCGACGGCCTGTCCTACATGGATGTGCTCAAGGCCACCTTCCCGGCCGGCACCGTGAGCGGCGCACCCAAGATCCGCGCGATCGAGATCATCCAGCAGCTTGAACCGACCCGCCGCAACATCTATGCAGGCGCGATCGGCTACATCGGCTGGAATGGCGATGCCGACACCGCGATCGCGATCCGCACCGCGGTGATCCACGCCGGCCGCCTGTACGTGCAGGCCGGCGCCGGCGTGGTGCACGACTCCGACCCCACGCGCGAGTGGGAAGAAACCATGAGCAAGGGCCGCGCGCTGTTCCGCGCGGTCGCCCAGGCCGCCGGCGGGCTGTAACCCCGCACGCCACCGCGCGCGAGGCGGCGGTGGCTGCGATCGCCGCTGCCCGTCACCTCGCCAAGGCTGGCAGTGTGGCGCGGTGCGCCGGCGGCGAGCGGGTCTTGGGAACGAAGACACCGGGCGGGTTCACGCCCAGCTCAGGCCTGGGCCGGCAACTTGCCTGCTCTACCACGATCCGGGTCAACGCGCCGACAGTTCGGCGAGCAATTCGTCCAGCTGTCCAAACGTTTCGTGCAACGCGTCCTGCGCACCGGTGCCGGCAGCGTCGAGCGCTTCCTTCGTGGGATACAGCTCGCTCAGGACGAGCAGCGTCTTGCCATCGCGCTCTTCGAACGTCACGGTGGTGATGGATCCCGTGTCGCCGCTTTCCTCATTCGTCCAGACGATGCGCTTGTGCGGTATCACCTCGAGGTACCTGCCGAAGAACGCCATGGGGTTCGCAGGACCGTTGCCGAACACCAAACGGTAGCTGCCACCGGTACGTACATCCATCTCGCACGACCGCAGCGTCATGCCCATGGAGCGGGGCACCCACCATTTCCTGAAAAGGCCGGGCTCGGACCATGCTGCGAATACGAGCCGCGCGGGCGCGTCGAACGTCCGCGTGACGATGACCTCACGCTCCGACTTCCTCCGCACGGTGGTTCGTTGGATTTCACCTTCGTTGCCTGCGACCACGAGCCTTCTCCCGTCGTTGGAGTTCGTCGATGACGCCGTCCAGTGTCTGGAAACGCGCGTCCCACACCTGTCGGTAACCCGCGATCCATGCCAATTCATCCTCGAGACGGCACGGACCGAGGCGACACGTGCGCACGCGGCCGATCTTTTCGGTGGTCACGAGTCCGGCCGCCTCGAGTACGCCGACATGCTTCTTCATGCCCGTGAGGGTCATATCGAACTGGCTGGCGAGATCGCTGATGGAGGCGTTACCGCGAGCCAGTTGGTCGAGCACGCCACGGCGGGTGGCGTCGGCGAGGGCGGCGAAGGAAGCGTTGAAGTGTGGCAGGTTATACTGAACCATATGGTTCAGTGTGCGCGCTGGGCGATCGGCATGCAAGTGGGTGCCGTCGACATTTGTCGACCGCTCGCGTCAGTGGCAGATCACACCGGTGCGGGCCATGGAAACCCTCGACCGGCCCGCGAGTGCACGCGCATGGCTGCGCCTCTGGCGCGGCGCGATCATGGCGTGCCAGATTGGACCGCTGTCGGGACGGCAGCGCTTGCAAGCTCTCCGGTCCATACCTTACATTGGTGCGGAAAGTAAGGAGACACCCTCATGTCCGTCGCTACCGTCACCAGCAAGGGACAGGTCACCATCCCGTCGGATATCCGCAAGGATCTGGCCATAGAGGCTGGCGCCAAGGTGGTGTTCACACGGCTGGACGATGGTGTCGTCATCCTGCGCAGCAAGAACCGTTCGCTGGTGGAGCTGGCCGGGATGCTCAAGCCCGCCGGCAAGCACAGGAAGGTTCCAGTACCGAAGATGCGTATCGGCCACGGCTGATGGCTGCGCTGGACACCAACGTACTGGTTCGTCTGCTCGTCGAAGACGATGCTGCACAGTTCGCGTACGCGAAGGCGCTGGTGGATCGCACCCAGCAGCGCGCTGAAATCCTGTTCGTGCCGGTTACCGTGATGCTGGAACTGGAATGGGTACTGCGTGCCCGCTACGGGTTTGGCAAGAGCGCCGTTCTGAAGGCGCTGAACGCGCTGCTGGAAACGCGGGAACTGGAGTTCCAGTTCGAGGCGGCGCTGGAGCGGGCGCTGTACGCCTACCGGAACAACACCGTCGATTTTGCCGACTGCCTGCACACCGGGCTTTGCGGCGCGCACGACCGCACGCCGATGCTCACCTTTGACGCCAAGGCGGCGCGTCTGGACGGAGTGCAGTTGCTGGGTCAATGAAGCCGCGCGCTCGCAGCGCGCGGAAATCGGCGGTTGTGCATGCTTTGTTCATGAGGTTCTGCCGAAGTCCTTGCGCGAGAACCTGCGTTGGATGGGACGAGCGCCGATCACTGATGACCCGCACCCGTTTCACGACCCAACATGGCCCGGTATCGGTTGCGCCACCTCGATGTTCGGACAACGGGGTCATGCGCGGCAGGATGAATAGGGCGCATCCACCCGTCGCAACATGGGGCATTCCCCGCGGCGCATCGCTGGTGGGTGGTGCGCGAGCGTTGCGAGCCCGCACGTCGTGACGGGCCACGAGGGGCGAGGTATCGCATTGAGACCCTGCCATGCACCCAAGTCGAGGTGAAAGACGCATGTGGGGTTGGCCGCTGTCGGGACTGCGGTGTTGCAAACCCGCGGCGACACCGGCCGGCACAGGCGTGAGCAATGCCGCGACAGCGGTCCGGCCAGCGCTGGGCCGCACCCGGCGCATGCTAAAGTCGCGCCTCCCGTGCGCGCGTCGCGCCGCATGGGACGCCACCGGACCGCGACTGCAGGCAGGCTTGCGCATGCTGTTGATGATCGACAACTACGATTCGTTCACGTTCAACCTCGTGCAGTATCTGGGTGAACTGGGGCAGGACGTGCAGGTGGTGCGCAACGATGCGCTCACGCTGGCGCAGATCCGCGCGCTGCGGCCGGCGGCGATCGTGATCTCGCCGGGGCCGGGTACGCCAGACGAGGCGGGCGTGTCGCTCGACCTGTTGCGCGAGCCGCTCGCGGGCGTGCCGCTGCTGGGCGTGTGCCTGGGCCACCAGGCGATCGGGCAGGCGTTCGGCGGGCGCGTGGTGCGCGCGCGAGAGATCATGCATGGCAAGACTTCGCCGATCCGCCATCGCGGTGGCGGCGTGTTCGCGGGCCTGCCTGACCCGTTCGAGGCCACCCGCTACCACTCGCTCGTGGTCGAGCAGGCCTCGCTGCCCGCGTGTCTCGAAGTCACGGCATGGACCGAGCGCGCCGACGGCTCGCTCGACGAGATCATGGGCCTGCGTCACCGCAGCCTGCCGATCGAGGGCGTACAGTTCCACCCCGAATCGATCCTCACCGAACACGGCCATGCCCTGCTGCGCAATTTCCTCGCGCAGGGGCTGGCGAGGGCGGCCTGAGCGATGGCGATCACCCCGCAGGAGGCGCTGCAGCGCACGATCGAACACCGCGAGATCTTCCACGACGAAATGGTCGATCTCATGCGCCAGATCATGCGCGGCGAGGTGTCGCCGGCGCTGGTCGCGGCGATCCTCACCGGCTTGCGCGTGAAGAAGGAAACCATCGGCGAGATCGCGGGTGCGGCGCAGGTGATGCGCGAGCTGTCGGCGCGGGTCGAGGTTGGGCCGGTGGAGCATTTCATCGACATCGTCGGCACCGGCGGCGATGGCGCGCACACCTTCAACATCTCCACCGCCTCGATGTTCGTCGCCGCCGCGGCGGGCGCGCACGTGGCCAAGCACGGCAACCGCAGCGTGTCGTCCAAGTCGGGCAGTGCCGACGTGCTGGAAGCACTCGGCGCGGTGATCGACCTTGCGCCCGCGCAGGTCGCACAGTGCTTCGCCGAAACCGGCATCGGCTTCATGTTCGCGCCCAACCATCATCCGGCGATGAAAGCGGTGGCGCCGGTGCGCAAGGAAATGGGCGTGCGCACGCTGTTCAACATCCTTGGCCCGCTGACCAATCCGGCCGGGGCACCCAACATCCTCATGGGTGTGTTCCATCCCGATCTCGTCGGCATCCAGGTGCGTGCGTTGCAGCGGCTGGGCGCGCGGCGCGCGCTGGTGGTGTGGGGGCGCGACGGCATGGACGAGATCTCGCTCGGCGCAGCGACCATGGTCGGTGAGCTGCGCGATGGCCAAGTGCGCGAATATGACATCGAGCCCGAGGATTTCGGGCTGGCGATGGCCTCCAATCGCAACCTGCGCGTGCAGGATGCGGGCGAGTCCAGGGCGATGCTGCTGCAGGCGCTTGCCGGCGAGCGCGGCATCGCGCATGACATCGTCACGCTCAACGCGGGCGCGGCCCTGTACACCGCCGGCGTGGCCGATTCGATCGGCGCGGGCATCGAGCGCGCCCGCGCGGTGATCGCCAGCGGCGCGGCGCGCGCCAGGCTCGATGCGTTCGTGGCCGCCACGCGCCGCCTCGCCGGCACCGCCTGACACGCGCGGCCACGCCGCGTCCCTTTCCGCTCGGGGCATCGCATCCATGGACATCCTGCACCGCATCCTGCAGCGCAAGGCCGAGGAAATCGCCGCGCGCAGCGCTGCCCTGCCGCTGGCCGAGCTGGCCGCGCGCGTGGCCGACCTCGCGCCCACGCGCGGCTTTGCCGATGCGCTCGAAGCGCGCATCGAGGCCGGGCGCCCCGCAGTGATCGCCGAGGTCAAGAAGGCCAGCCCGTCCAAGGGCGTGATCCGCGCCGACTTCGACCCGGCCGCGATCGCGGCCAGCTACGCGCGTGGCGGTGCGACCTGCTTGTCGGTGCTCACCGACGCCGATTTCTTCCAAGGCAGCGAGGCCGCGCTGCAGGCCGCGCGCGCCGCCTGCGCGCTGCCGGTGTTGCGCAAGGACTTCACCATCGATGCCTGGCAGGTGTACGAGGCACGTGCGATCGGTGCCGACGCGATCCTGCTCATCGTCGCCGCGCTGGGCGACGCGAGCCTGCTCGAACTCACGCTGCTCGCGGCCGAGCTCGATCTCGACGTGCTGGTCGAGGTCCACGACGAGGCCGAGCTCGAGCGCGCGCTGGCGCTGCCGGCACGCTTGATCGGCATCAACAACCGCAACCTGCGCAGCTTCGAAACCTCGCTCGACACCAGCCTGCGGCTGCAGGCGCAGGTGCCGGCGCCGCGCATCGTGGTGGCCGAAAGCGGCATCCACACGCCGGCCGACGTGGCCACGCTGCGCGCGGCGGGCATCGGCGCCTTCCTCGTCGGTGAGGCCTTCATGCGCGCGCCCGATCCGGGCGCCGAACTGGCTCGCCTGTTCGGCGACTGAGTGCGCCCACCACCCGTATCAGCGCGCGCGGCTGCCGTGCGGCGGCGTGGGTGGCAGATCGAACAGGCGCGGATCGAGCACCAGCGGCTCGGCGGCGCGCACGCGGATCTCGCGCGCACGCGGGTGCAGCGGATTGACCAGTACATTCCACTCACCGGCCACGATCGCGTTGGGCACGCGCCAGCACAGGCTGCGGCCCGCGCTGGCCCACGCATCGCCCGCGCGCTGCACGGCGGCGCTGTAGGGCAGCCGGTTCCAGCCTCGCGGCAGCGTCGCGATCGGCTCGATGCTGTCGTCGGGCAGGTCGATCGGCACCATCACGCGGTCGCGCGGCACGCAGTCGCGCGCCACGTGCACGAGCATTTCCAGGATCGCGCTGGAGCGGTACGCCGTGGTGTAGCCGATGCGCGTTCCCGGCGAGTTCCAGCGGCCACCGCTGATCGCCGCACCGTGGCCGCTGAGCGGCGCAGCGGCGTGCTCGGCGGCCGTGATGCGGTACACGCGCATCAGGCGTAGTCGCCCATGTGGATGCGTGTGAGTTCGTCCGCGACCGCCTTGGCGCCCGCATCGCTCGACACCATCTCCAGCGGCACGCCGCCGAGCAGCGGACTGGCGCGCTTGAGCCAGGCCACTGCACGCGTTTGGTCACCGAACACGCCGATGGCCTGCTGCACGATGCGCGCACTGCGCAGGGTTGCATCGGCCTCGGCGGCGGACAGCTCGGCGTCGGCGGCCTTGCGCCGCTGGTAGGTGCGCGGCGGCATGCCCGCGAGCCGGGAGGCAGCGTTGTCATCCAGCTGCAGGCGCTCCTTGAGCGCGCGCACCGCACCGAACGTGATCACCGGCGCCGGCACGGGCCGGCGTTGCCGCGCGCGCGGTGCGCCCTTGACGCCAAGAAACCTGAGCACGGCGGGTTCGGCAAGAATCGTCATCACAGCTCCGCTATCGCTGTCACTTGGCGTGATTGTAACGCCATCTGACACACGGCGCGGGGCCCACGCGCCTCAGCCGCGCCAGCGCACCACCGGGCGTTGCCAGCGCGCGAGGGCTTCGCGGGTGCGCTGGCGGCCGAGTTCGATGAGCTCGCCCGCGCGATGGAACTCGTAGAACGCACATGCGTTGCGCGGAATCGTGATGAGCAGGTCGGGCGGCTGCGCGGCGAGCTTGAGGCGCGTCATGGTCGCCTGCACCACGTCGAGCGAGCGGGCGAACAGCTCGATCGCGCCGGGCTCGTGCTCGGCGGCGCGACGCTCGTGGCGTTCGGCGAATGCGTCCAGCAGCGCGGCGAAGCGGCGCTTGCGCAGGCCGTGGCCGGCATCGTGGTTGGTGGTGGCGGCGTCGGCCGCCGTGGCTGCTGGAGTCGGCTCGGTGGCGGGTGCGGGCATCGCGGATGCGGGCTTGCCCAACGCTTCGGCCGGTGCATTGACGTCGACCGCGATGGTGGCCTCGGTGAGATCGCGCAGCGTGGGCGACACCGGCAAGGGGTTGAGCAGGCCGCCATCGACCAGCAGCCGGCCCTCGTAGCGGTGCGGTCGGAACACCGTCGGGATCGCGATCGAGGCGCGGATCGCATCGAACAGCGCGCCGCGCGAGAACCACACCTCGCGGTGCGCATCCAGGTCGACCGCGACCGCGGTGTAGCGCACCGGCAGGTCCTCGATGCGCACGTCACCGACGAGCTCGCGCAGCACGCCGCCGATGCGGTCGCCCTTGATCAGGCCGCCACCGCGCCAGCTCCAGTCGATCAGGCGCAGCACGTCCAGCCGCTGCAAGGGGTTGACGAAGTCATGGAAGGCGTCGAGCTTGCCGGCCGCATGGACGCCGCCGACCAGCGCGCCCATCGAGCTGCCCGAGATCGCCTCGATGGTGTAACCCTGCGCGCGCAGTTCCTCGATCGCGCCGATGTGGGCATAGCCGCGCGCACCGCCCGAACCGAGCACCAGCGAGATGCGCCGCGCGGTCGCGGGTGCCGTGCCACCCGCGTTCATGGCGTGTGCTCCTGGTAGGCACCCAGCGCGAGCTGCAACATGATCTTCATTTCCTCGCGCAGCGACACCGGTGCCACCACTTCGGCATCGGCGCCGTAGCGCAACACGTCCATGAGCAGCTCGCGCGAATTGGAGTAGGGCAGCTTGAGTTCATAGCGGCCGTCGGCCAGGCGTGTGCCCTGCTGCTGCGAATGCCAGTGCTCGTCGGCGACCCAGCGCGCCGCGTGCGGCGAGAAGCGCAGCGTGGCCCAGGCCTTGGGCGCGCCCGAGAAGATGCCGTAGCTCGCCGCCAGGTGCGCATCGAGCTCTTCCGCGGCGCGGTCCAGCGCGGGCTCGGCCAGCGTCACGGGCGCGCTGATGCGGTCGAGCGCGAAGCTGCGCAGGCCGTCACGGCTGTGGTCCCAGGCGTCGAGGTACCAGTTGTCGCGGTAGTGGGCCAGCCGTTGCGGCGACGCCACGCGCTGCGTGCTCGCATCGGTCGAGCGCGCGCGATAGCCGAACTTGAGGCGTTGCCGCCCGAGTACCGCGCCCGCCACCGTGCGGAACACGTTCTGGTCGAGCCGTCGCGAGCCGCTCGCAAGCACGCGGATGCGCTCCATCGGCAGGCTGCGGCCGCTGGCATGGTCCGACAGCAGGCGCTCGATGCGCGCACGGAACGGCGCCAGCGCGCCGGCGAGCACGCCCGGATCGCTGCGGCCGAGCAGCTCGTTGAGCGCGAGCAGCGCGGCCAACTCCTCGCTCGACAGCCACAGCCCCGGCAGTTCGAAGCGCTCGCCTTCACCCGCGGCATAACGGAACGCGGCCTGCTCGCCCTCGCCGCCTTCGATCGGCGCGCCCAGTGCATCGCGCAGGAAGGCGATGTCGCGATACACGGTCGCCCGCGAGCAACCCAGTTCCTGCTTGAGCTGCGCGAACGGCACCGGGTAGCGGGCGGCCTTGAGCGTGCGGTGCAGCGTGAGTATGCGTTCGTATCGGTCCATGGATGTCCCCTGGGCGCGCGATCTTGCGTCAAGCATGCAACAGGATCGCCAGCGGCGCAGGATCGCACAGCCCCGGCCTGTGTGTATGCTGCGGTGCTGGCTGATCCCCCTTTGGCTGGAGGACCCGATGAAACCACTTGCTTCCTGTCTGCTTGGCGTGGCCCTGCTGCTGGTCGTGCCGCTGGTCCACGCCGCGCCCAAGGACGAGCTGCACGCCGCGTTTGCAAAGTTCCTCGCGGCCAAGAGCTTTCGCGCCAGCGTGATCAATGCCAACAAGGGCGAAACGCTCAGCCAGATGAGCTTCGTCGCACCCGACCGCTACCGCATCGATGCCAAGGGCCATGTCAGCGTGATCGTCGGCGATACCATGTACACGGACCTCGGCGGGGGCCGGTTGCAGCCGCTGCCGGTGCCGGGCGTGGGCAAGATTGCAGCGCAGTACCGCAACCCCGAGTTCGTCGACGAGATCGCACGCGGCATGCAGGTGGAGCTCGTCGGTGACGGCAGCCTGGACGGCGAGCCGGTGCGTGTGTACGCCTACACCATGACCCAGCCGGTCAAGGCGCAGTGCAAGGCCTGGATCTCGCTGGCGAGCGGCCTGCCGCTGCAGGTCGAGTCCAGCGGCAGCTTCATGGGCCGCGCCTCGCTCACGCGCGTGCGCTACAGCGCCTACAACGACCCCTCGATCCACATCGACGCGCCCTGAGCCGGGCGACCCGCCGCGCCGCCGGCCGCGCGCCGCGCCGGGTTCGGCCGCGCCGCTCTGCGCCGCGCTTCTTTGGGTATGCCGCGGCGCCACATGACGGGCCTGCGGCAGTTGCGCGGCTTGGGCTACCATGCCCCGCGATGCCACTCGATCCCGTCATGGTCCCAACCGCCAGCCATCGCGCGCGCCGACCCCGCGCGGCGGAGTCTCGCGCATGAGCCTGGCTGCCTGGGGCACGCTGGCGATCGTGCTGGCGGCCATCGCGCTGTTCGCGAGCGAAAAGGTGCGCGTGGACATCGTCGCGCTCATCGTGCTCGTGCTGCTGGTGCTGTTCGACCTGGTCACCCCGCACGAGGCGCTGGCCGGCTTCAGCAACGAGGCCACGGTCACTGTCGCGGCGATGTTCGCGCTGAGCCTGGGCATCGAACGATCGGGTGCGCTCAACCCGTTGATCCAGCGCCTGTCCCGCATCCGCAAGCCGTGGCTGCTGAGCCTCGCGCTCATGCTCGCGATCGCGCCGATGGGTGCGTTCATCAAGAATGTGGCGCTGGTGGCGATGTTCCTGCCGCTGGCGCTGCGCGTGTGCGCGCGCACCCACACCTCGCCCAGCCGCGTGCTCATGCCGATGGCGTTCGCGGCGCAGATGGGCGGCGTGTGCACGCTGCTGGGCACTTCCTCGAACCTGCTGGCCGACAGCCTCGCGCGCAAGGCCGGCCTCACCGGCTTTGGCGTGTTCGAGTTCACCAAGCTCGGCGCGATCCTTGCGGTGGCCGGCATCGCCTACCTCATGCTGGTCGGGCGCTGGCTGCTCGCGCGTGGCAGCGAGGCCGACCTGCCCAGCGAGAGCGAGTCGGGCAGCTATGTCACCGAACTGCGCGTCAAGAAAGGCTCGCCGCTGGTCGGGCGCACGATCGCGAGCGCGCGGCTGGGCGAGGCGTACGGCGTGTATCCACTGGAACTGCTGCGCGGTGAACAACACCTGTGGGCACCGCGCGAGCAGCGCATCGAGGCCGGTGACGTGCTGCTGGTGCGCGGCGAGTGGGAGCGCATCGACGACATGCGCATGCGCGCCGATCTGGAGATCAACCCGGAAAGCCACTACGGCGTAAGCAACGGCAAGACCCGCCTGCTGGTCGAGGTGATGGTGCGGCCGGATTCACCGATCGAGGGCCGTTCGCTGGGCGACCTCAACCTGCAGCGCGCGCACGATGCGAGCGTGCTCGCGATCCGCCGGCGCGGCCAGGTGCTGCGTGACGCGCTCAAGGACGTGCGCCTGATCGCTGGCGACGTGCTGCTGCTGCTCACCAGTGGCGATGCGGCATGGCTGCGCGCCGACGATCGCTTCGTCGTGCTCAATGAGCGCGAGGACACCCGCCACACGCCACGCCGCGCATGGGCGGCCGCGCTCATCATGCTCGGTGTGATCGGGGTGTCGGGCCTGCGCTGGCTGCCGATTCCGGTTGCGGCGCTGGCCGGCGCGGTGGCGATGGCGGTGGCCGGTTGCTACGGCCGGCGCGACCTGTACAAGGGTATCGACTGGAAGATCATCGTGCTGCTCGCGGCGATCCTGCCGCTGGGCACCGCGATCGAGAACAGCGGCCTGTCGCAGGCACTGGTCGATGGCGGCATGCGTCTGGTCGGCGACCACGGCGCACTGGCCGCGCTGCTCATGGTCTACCTGCTCACCGCGCTGCTCACCGAACTCATGGGCCACAATCCGTCGGTGGTACTCATGGCCGGCATCGCGGTGTCGGTGGCGCACGCGGCGCATGCGGATCCGCGCCCGTTCGTGATCGCGGTCGCGTTTGCCGCGGCCACCTCGTTCGCAACCCCGGTCGGCTACCCGACCAACACGATGGTGTACTACGCCGGCGGCTACCGCTTCGTCGACTTCATGAAGGTGGGCATCCCGCTGATCGCGCTGTTCTGCATGCTGTCGATGATCCTGATCCCGCGCTTCTGGCCGCTGCAGTAGCGCGCCCACGTCACCATTGTTGACGCGCGTCCGCGCGTCCGTTCACCGCGAATTCAAGGCTGCGGCCTACCATGACGCGCTGCACCATGCGGCCGTACGGCCGCGCCCGTGCCTCGAATTTCGCAGGAGAAACAACGATGAACAGCAAGACCCTGCTGGCGGCGCTGCTGCTGGCCGCATTTCCCGTCGCCGCGCTCGCCGATGATGCCGCCACCAGTGACGGCTGGTCCGGTACCGGCGAGGCCGGCCTGGCGATGGCGCGTGGCAACGCCAAGTCCGAGAATCTCAACGCCAAGCTCGCGTTCAAGCAGGAAGACGCGCGCTGGAAGCACAGCGTGTACCTCACCGCGTTGCGCTCCAAGGGCGAGGTCAAGACCCATGTGGCGGGCGTGGATGCCAACGGCAACCCGGTCGTCAACACGGTCAAGGCCTATGACACCACAGCCAACCGCTACGAGCTCGGTGGCGCGGTCGGCTACAAGTTCGACGAGCGCAGCTATCTCGTGGGTGCACTGCGCTACGAGAACGATGATTTCTCGCCGTTCCAGTACCAGGCCGTGGCCTCGGTCGGTTACGGCTACACCGTGCTCAAGAACGCGCGCAACGAGCTGTCGTTCGAAATCGGCCCCGGCTACAAGCACTACCGCAAGAACGACGTCTCCGGCCCCGAGCTGGACCCGGCCACCCACCTGCCGGTGATCCATCGCTTCTCCTCCGAAGGCGAACTCATCGCGCGCGGCCTGGTTGCCTACAAGCACCAGCTGACCGAATCGACGGCGCTGGTCGACACTCTGCTGGTGGAAGCGGGCAGCGACAATACCTTCGTGCAGAACGACGCGGGCCTGTCGGTCGCGATCAACAAGGCGTTCGCGCTCAAGCTCGCCTACCAGGTGCGCCACAACACCGACGCGCCGGCCGGGGTCAAGAAGACCGACCAGCTCATCACCACCAATCTCGTCTACAACTTCGGCGGCTGATCACGGCGCGCATTGCGTGCGGGGTGCGCAGGCGCACGTGGGCGCTGATGTTCGTTCGGTTGTCGCGCCGAAGCAGACGACCGAACGTCCACCAACGCCCACAAGCGCCAGCGACCCGCCCAGTGCGGGACGAACCCACCACCGACGAGAACCCAACCCCGCGACGTCAGTCCTGCGCGGTCCCCTCGGCATGTCCGCCAAGCAGCGCGTCGGCGCCCTGTTCGCGCAGCAGCTGCGCCACGCGTTGGCCGAGCGCCTGCGCAGCCTGTGGCGATGCGCTGGCCTGTGCGCGCAGCAAGCGGCCCGAGGCGGCGTCGCCGACCAGTCCCCACAGGCTGAGGCCGGCTTCGGTGTCGAGCGCGTAGGCGGCGATGGGCACGTTGCAGCTGCCGTGCAGGGCCAGGCTCATCGCCCGTTCGGCATCGGTGCAGCGGCGCGTGGTGGCATCGTCGAGCGGCGCCACCCAGGCCGCGGCCGTGGCGTCGTCGGTGCGGCACTCGATCGCGATCGCGCCCTGGCCGACTGCGCACAGCCATTGCGGCGCACACAGGCGCGCGCGGATGCGCGATGCCAGCCCGAGCCGTTCCAGTCCGGCGCAGGCGAGCACGATCGCGTCGTACTCGCCCGCATCGAGCCTGGCCAGGCGCGTGTTGACGTTGCCGCGCAGGTCGAGCACCTGCAGGTCGGGCCGCAGCGCGCGCAGCTGGGCCTGCCGCCGCAGCGAGGAGGTGCCCACGCGCGCGCGCCGCGGCAGTTGTGCGAGCTCGTCGTAGCGCGAGCTGACGAAGGCATCGGCGGCATCGGCGCGCTCGAGCACCGCGGCGATCGCAAAGCCGGGTTCGAGCGTCATCGGCACATCCTTGAGCGAGTGCACCGCGATGTCGGCGCGACCTTGCTGCAATGCGACTTCCAACTCCTTGAGGAACAGGCCCTTGCCGCCGATGCTCGCTAGCGGCCGATCCAGGATCTGGTCGCCGCGCGTGGTCATCGGCACGAGCTCGACGTGCAACTGCGGGTGCACCGCGCGCAGGCGTGCGGCGACGTGTTCGGCTTGCCACAGCGCGAGTGCGCTCTGGCGGGTGGCGATGCGTAGCGTGTTCATAGGGTCCTGATCAGCTTGCGCAACATCGGCAGGTTGCGCCGGCTGATTTCCAGTGGCGTGTCGACCCCGGCAACGATGGCCATGAGCCGGCCCTGCGTGTCGCGCCTGAGGCCAGTCAGGTGCTCGCGCGCGACCAGGCAGTTGCGGTGGATGCGCACGAAGCGCGGGCCGAACTCGTCCTCCAGCGCCTTGAGCGGTTCCTCGATGAGCACCTGGCCGCCGCGATGGTGCACGACCACGTACTTGTCCTCGGCCAGCAGGTAGTGCACATCGGTGATCGGCACCAGCACGAGGCTGCCGCGCACGCGCGCGCACAGGTGCGAGCGCACGGCGCCGGGGGCAGCCGACTCGCGTGCGTGACCCTGTGCGGTCCAGCGTCGCACCTTGTCGAGCGCGGTGCGCAGGCGCTCGCCACGCACCGGCTTGAGCAGGTAGTCGACGGCGCTGGCCTCGAAGGCCTCCAGCGCGTGGTCGCCGTAGGCGGTGCAGAACACCACGGCAGGCGGACTCGGGAAACCGGCCAGGTGGCGCGCGGTCTCCAGGCCGTCGATGCCGGGCATGCGGATATCGAGCAACACGAGCTCGGGCGTGAGGCTGGCCGCGGCCGCGAGCGCGTCGGCACCATTGCCGGCCTCGCCGACCACCTCTACGCCGTCGCACTCGGCGAGCAGCGCGCGCAGGCGTTCGCGCGCAAGCGGTTCGTCGTCGACGATCAGCGTTCTCATCGGCCCGCATCCTCCGGCAGCCGCACGCGCACGACAAAGCGGTCGGCCCGTGGCTCCACACGCAACTCGGCGCGCGCGCCGAAATGGTAGCCGATGCGCGCACGCACGTTGGCCAGCGCAATGCCGTTGCGGCTCGCGGCCGGGCCGCTCGGCAGCGGGTTGGTGAACACGATCTCGACGAGGTCGCCCAGGTGCTCACCGCGGATCGACAGCGTGCCGCCCTGTGGCAGCGGCTGGATGCCGTGGTAGATCGCGTTCTCGACCAGCGGCTGCAGCAACAGGCGCGGCAGCGGCAGCTCGCGCGGCAGTGCTGCCACGTCCAGCTCCACCTGCAGCCGGTCGCCCAGGCGCAGGCGCTCGATGTCGAGATAGCGTCCGATCAGGTCCAGCTCCTCGCCGAGCGTGGCGGGCTGGCTGTCCGGGCCGAGCGCGGCGCGGAACAGTTCGGCCAGGTCCTCGACCGTGCGCTCGGCGGCGTCGGGGCGGGTGCGGATCAGGCCGGCGATCGTGTTCATGCTGTTGAACAGGAAATGCGGGCGGATGCGCGCCTGCAACGCTTCGACCTGGGCCTTGGCCGCGGCCTGCACGCGCTCACGCCACTGCTCGAGCACGAACAGGTAGCGCAGCGTGGCCGCGGCGATGAGTGCGCTGATCGCCGCGTTGGCGACCACGAAGCGCAGTGCCTCGCTGGCGGGCACGGTCAAGCCCAGCGCGAGGGCCTGGTCGATGCGGCACACCAGCCAGCTCGCCAGCGTGGTGGTCACGATCACCATGCACCACGCGACGACGAAGCCGATCGCGCTGAGCAGGCGCTGCAGCACCTCGCGCAGCGAACACAGCACCACCGCATTGAGCAGCACCAGCCACTGCACGTACACGCTGGTGGTGGCCAGTCGCGGCAGCCATTCGCGCGGACTGTCCTGCGGTGCGAGCACGATCACCAGCGCGACCAGTTCGCCGACGATCATGAGCACGAACAGCGTGGGCGTGCTGCAGAACGTGGGCATCCACGCCGCGGCGGCTGGGGACTCGGTGCGGGTCGGGCGCGTGGACATCGGGCTTCAGCGGAACAGGTGGGTGCCGAGCCAGGCGCGCAGGTCGGCGATTTCCTCCATGCACACCTGATGCGCCATCGGATAGTCATGCCAGGCCAACGCGTGGCCGCGCGCGCGCAAGGCATCCCGCGCCGCGCTGCCCAGCGCCAGCGGCACCACCGGGTCGAGGCTGCCGTGGGCCATGAAGATCGGCAGCTGCGCATTGGCCTGCGAGCCTTCCGCGGCGAGGTGCTCGCCGAGCATGAGATAGGTCGACAGCGCAACGACGCCCGCGAGCGGCGCGGCGTGGCGCAGGCCGGCCGCGAGCACCACCGCACCGCCCTGCGAGAAGCCCGCGAGCACGATGTGGTGGGAGGGCACGCCGCGCTCGACCTCGCGCGCGATGAGCTGCTCGACCGCCGCGATCGAAGTGCGCAGACCGGTCTCGTCCTGCTTGTCCTGGATGCGCACGCCGGCGATGTCATACCACGCGCGCATCGCCGCGCCGCCGTTGACGGTCACCGGGCGCACCGGCGCATGCGGAAACACGAAGCGCAGCGGCGGCCAGGCGCGATCCACCAGGTGCGGGATGATCGGGGCGAAGTCGTTGCCGTCGGCACCCAGGCCATGCAGCCAGATCACGGCATGCACGGGTTGGTCGGCGGTCTGGATCTCGACGCAGGGCAGGGTCACGCGGCTCTCCGGCTGGCACGAGGCTGCAAGGCTGCCCGCAGCGCCCGCGTTTGCCAAGCATCCTCTGACTTTCGACCCGGGCTGAGCGCGGGCGGCGGCGTTATGCTGCAGGCTTTGGACCATCGGGGATCGCAACATGCAGCGCATCTGGCTGGCCGCGGCGGCGGCCCTGCTCACCCTGGCCAGCGCACCCGCGCGGGCGATCACGCTTGAACAGGCGATGGCCGATCCGGACTGGATCGGGCCGCCGGTGGAGCGGCCGTACTGGGGCGTCGATGGCCGCAGCCTGTATTACGCGCTCAAGCAGGCCGGATCGGGCGTGCGCGACCTGCACCGCATCGATCTGGGCAGCGGCAAGGACATCATCGTCGATCCGGCCGCGATGGCCGCGGCCGATGGCCCCGACGCGGTGTACGACCGCGCCCGCACGCGCGCCGCGTTCGTGCGCAATGGCGACATCTTCATCCGCGAGCTGGCGAGCGGGCGCCTGAGCCAGGTCACGCGCACGCCGCAGCGGGAGTCCATGCCGCAGTTCTCGGCCGACGGCCGCGCCTTGCACTACCGTGCCGGCGAGGACTGGTTCGTGCATGACATCGCCGCCGCGGTGAGCGCGCCGGCGGCCGACCTGCGCCTGCAGAAGGATCCGCAGGACAAGCAGCCTGATGCGCTGGAAGCGCAACAGCTGCGTTACTTCGCCACCCTGCGCCGGCTCAAGGCCGACCGGGAGGCGCGCAAGCGGCACGCCGACGAGTTCAGCAAGGGCGATCCCAGCCGCGCGCCGCTGCCGTTCTACCTGGGCGACGAGGTGCAGCTGCAGGGCAGTTCACTGTCGCCGGACGGGCGCTGGCTGCTGGTGGTGACCTCGCCCAAGGGCTATGACACGGGCAAGCGCGGCAAGCTGCAGCGTTTCGTCACCGAATCCGGTTACGAGGAACAGGAAGAGGAGCGCACGCGCGTGGGCCGCAACGATCCGGCGCCGCAATCGCTGCTGCTGCTGGACCTGCGCGGGCACAGCCAGCACGCGCTGGCGCTGGATGGCCTGCCGGGCATCCACGATGACCCGCTCAAGGCCGTGCGCGAGGAGAACGAACGCCATCGCGCGCAGCAGGCGGACGGCGCCGCCAAGCCCGCGGCAGCGGCCGGGGACCCGGCGCGCAGCGCGCGCAAGGATGTCGCCAAGGGTGCCAAGGCCACCAAGGCCGAACCGGCGCTGCGCGCGGTGCGCATCGTCTCGCGCGCCGAGGATGGCGGCGGTGGCGGCATCGCCTGGAGCGAGGATGGCAGCCAGCTCGCGATCCAGATCCGCGCGATCGACAACAAGGACCGCTGGATCGCCAGCGTCGACCTGGCCAAGGCCACGCTGCGCAGCGAGCACCGCCTCACCGATCCGGCCTGGATCAACTGGAACTTCAACGATTTCGGCTGGACCCGCGACAGCCGCAGCCTGTGGTACCTGTCCGAGGAGTCGGGCTACTCGCAGCTGTATCTCAAGCAGCCCGGCGCCAGGCCGCTGGCGTTGACGCAGGGCACGTTCGAGGTGTCGGCGCCGACGCTGTCGCCCGACGGGCAGTGGTTCTACCTGCGTGCCAACGTGCAGGCGCCCTACCGCTACGACCTCTACCGCGTGGCGGTGGCCGGCGGCAAGCTCGAGCGCCTCACCCGGTTCGAAGCGATCAACGACTACGCGCTCTCACCCGACGGCCGGCGTCTCGCGGTGAGCCATTCCAGCGCCTACCTGCCCGCCCAGCTGGCGCTGGTCGAGCTCGATGGCGGTGCGGTGCGCGAGCTCACCGACACGCGCACGGCGCAGTTCAAGGCGCTCGACTGGATCATGCCGCAGATCGTGGCGGTGCCGTCCTCGCACACCAAGGCGCCGATCTACGCCAAGCTGTACAAGCCGCGCGATTTCGATCCCGGTCGGCGCTACCCGATCGTGCTGTTCGTGCATGGCGCGGGCTACCTGCAGAACGTGCACTTGGGCTACCCGAGCTACTTCCGCGAGCAGATGTTCCACAACCTGCTCGCCGAGGAAGGGTTCGTCGTGCTCGACATGGACTACCGCGCGAGCGAGGGTTACGGCCGCGACTGGCGCACCGCGATCTACCGCAACATGGGCCACCCCGAGCTGGAAGACCTCATCGATGGCGTGCACTGGCTCGGGCGCAATGCCGCGGGTGATACCGACCGCGTCGGCCTGTACGGCGGCTCCTACGGCGGCTTCATGACGCTGATGGCGCTGTTCCGCGCGCCCGAGGTGTTCAAGGCCGGTGCCGCGCTGCGACCGGTCACCGACTGGACCCAGTACAACCACGAATACACCTCCAACATCCTCAACACGCCGCAGATCGATCCGATCGCCTACGAGAGATCTTCGCCGATGGAGTTCGCCGACGGCCTCAAGGGTTCGCTGCTGATCGCGCACGGCATGATCGACGACAACGTGCTGTTCGAGGACTCGGTGCGCCTGTACCAGAAGCTGGTCGAGCTGCACAAGGACGACTTCGAGCTCGCCGGCTACCCGCTCGAACGCCATGGCTTCGTGCATCCCGATGCGTGGCTGGACGAGTACAAGCGCGTGCATCGCGTGCTGCGTCGGGTGCTGCAATGAACCGGCGCCGCACCCGCGCCGGTGCGCTCGCCGCGGCGCTGCTCGCGGCCGGCGCACTGGGCGGCTGCGCCACTCCGGGCACGCGGCTGGACTGGAAATACGACCACCACCTGGGTTGCCGCCCCGAGGAGCAGGCGCTGGGCCGCGACACGCTGTACTTCGGTCGCGCGATCGCGGGCGGCGGCGAGGTCGATGATGCGGCCTGGCAGGCGTATGCGGCCGAGGTGCTCGCGCGCACCTTCCCCGACGGCTACAGCGTGGTGGATGCGCGCGGCCACTGGCGCGACGCGCAGGGCGCGGCGCACGTCGAGGACAGCCGCATCGTGGTGGCGATCCATGTCGATGACCTGGCCGCCGATGCGCGCGTGCGCGAGGCGATCGCGCGCTATCGCGAGCGCTTCGCCCAGCAGTCGGTGCTGCGCGAGCGCAGCAACGTGTGCGTGACGCGTTGAAGCCGGGCAGGTTGTTGCGGGACCCAGATCCGGCCGCGCTCCGGCGCGCGCAAGCGGGCGGGTCGCCGCGCACGGGCCGGCAGGTGCGCCGGCCCGTCGTGTTCCACGACGCGCCCGCGCGGCTCAGCGCTTCATCGCGCCGAAGAACTCGTCGTTGGTCTTGGTGTTCTTCATCTTGTCGAGCATAAACTCCATCGCCGCCAGCTCATCCATCGGATGCAGCAGCTTGCGCAGGATCCAGATCTTCTGCAGCTGGTCGGGGTCGATCAGCAGGTCCTCGCGGCGCGTGCCCGAGCGGTTGATGTCGATGGCCGGATAGACGCGCTTCTCGGCGATGCGGCGGTTGAGGTGCACTTCCATGTTGCCGGTGCCCTTGAACTCCTCGTAGATCACCTCGTCCATCTTCGAGCCGGTGTCGATCAGCGCGGTGGCGATGATGGTGAGGCTGCCGCCTTCCTCGACGTTGCGCGCGGCGCCGAAGAAACGCTTGGGCCGCTGCAGCGCGTTGGCATCGACGCCGCCGGTGAGCACCTTGCCCGAGCTCGGCACCACGGTGTTGTAGGCGCGCGCCAGGCGCGTGATCGAATCGAGCAGGATCACCACGTCCTTCTTGTGCTCGACCAGGCGCTTGGCACGCTCGATCACCATTTCGGCGACCTGCACGTGGCGCACCGCCGGCTCGTCGAAGGTCGAGGCGACGATCTCGGCGCGCACGCTGCGCTGCATCTCGGTGACTTCCTCGGGCCGCTCGTCGATGAGCAGGATGATGAGGTGGGCGTCGGGATGGTTGTGCACGAGCGCCTGCGCCACGTTCTGCAGCATCATCGTCTTGCCGGCTTTGGGCTGGCTCACGATGAGGCCGCGCTGGCCGCGACCGATCGGCGCGACGAGGTCGAGGATGCGTCCGGTGATGTCCTCGGACGAGCCGTTGCCGCGCTCGAGGTGGAACGCCTTGCGCGGGAACAGCGGCGTGAGGTTCTCGAACAGGACCTTGTTCTTGGACGCCTCCGGCGGCTCGCCGTTGATCGTGTCGACCTTGAGCAGCGCGAAGTAGCGTTCACCTTCCTTGGGTGGGCGCACGCGGCCGGTGATGTAGTCGCCGGTGCGCAGGTTGAAGCGGCGGATCTGCGAAGGCGAGATGTAGATGTCGTCGGGACCGGCCAGGTAGCTGGCATCGAAACCGCGCAGGAAGCCGAAGCCGTCCTGCAGGATCTCGAGCACGCCCTCGCCGTAGATGCCGCCGCCGGCGCGCGCATGCGCCTTGAGCACGAGGAAGATGATGTCCTGCTTGCGCGCACGCGCGACGCCTTCCTGGATGCCCAGTTCCTCGGCGAATGCGAGCAGGTCGGCCGCGCTCTTGCGCTTGAGCTCGTTGAGGTCGATCAGCGGGCCGGTGGCGAGGTTCTTCTCGTCGTATTCCTCGTCGTCGAACTGGCCGTTGCGGTTGCCCTGCGGATTGTTGCCGCCCCCCCCGCCGCCATGGCGATTGCGCCGGTCGCGTCGGTTGCGGCGGCCGCCCTGCTGCTGGCCCTGCTGCTGGCCACCGTGGCGCTGGCCCTGCTGCTGGCCGCCCGGTTGGGCATCAGCACCGGCCTGGGTCTCACCCGCGCCGGAGTCGGCGACAGGCGGCGTGGCGCCGGGCGGCGAGTCGGGCGCGGCGGCGGGCACTGCGGCGTCACTGGCCTGCGTGGCGGCTGCACGGGGCGCGCGCTGGCGCGGCTGGGCACGCGTTTCGGTAGCGGCCGGCTGGCCGCCTTCGGGAGTTTCGTTTTCGGACACGGGCAGACCTCGCTGGGCGCCGTTGCGGGAACAAAGGGAGGGAATGAACCGGAAAAGGAGCGCGCCGTGCGAGCGGCTGGCGCTATCGGGAATCAACTTAGCACCGCATTTCGCGGCCGTCCAGCATCAAGCGGTGTGGCACTGCAGGCCGCCGCGCCCGACGGCGGTTGGGCGCCGGCGTGGCTGCCCACGCCATCGCGCCGCGGCCTGCGTGTGGCGAACGCGCGGCGTGGATCGCCGCCGCGCCGCCGGCCTCAGGCGATCGCCTTGTCGATGATCTGCGCCAGCTGGGTCTTGCTGACCGCGCCGATCTGGGTGGCCTGCACCTTGCCATCCTTGAAGATCATGAGCGTGGGGATGCCGCGCACGTTGTACGCCCGCGGGGTCTTCTGGTTGTGGTCGATGTTGACCTTGGCCACCTTGAGCTTGCCCTGGTAGCTCGCGGCCAGATCGTCGAGGATCGGCGCGATCATCTTGCACGGGCCGCACCATTCGGCCCAGAAATCGACCAGGACCGGCTCGCTGGACTTGAGGACCTGTTCCTCGAACTGGTCGTCGTTGACCTGGGCAATATGCTCACTCACGGGAAAACTCTCCAAGAAAACCGGGCGGCGCGCGTCGCGGGCGGGGTTGCGCTACACTTGCCGACTGCGCCGGCGTGCGCTGTCGAAGAACCGGGCGGGATGCGACCTGCATTTCAGCCCAAACCGCCGAGCCGCGCAAGTTGGGGATGTCCCTGCCACAACTCAAGAGCGCGCCGTGTGCCCGCCCCGGCGCGCCGTCTTCGCCGCGGCCCTTGGCCCGGCTGCTTCCACCACCAGATGACGTTCATGTCACAGCAACCACTCACCGACATCACCTTCGAGAGCTTCAACCTGCATCCGACCCTGCTGTCCGGGCTGCATGCGGCCGGCTTCACGCGCTGCACGCCGATCCAGGCGCTGACCCTGCCGGTCGCGTTGGCCGGGCGCGACGTGGCCGGGCAGGCGCAGACGGGCACCGGCAAGACCGGCGCGTTCCTGGTCGCGGTGCTCGATCGCCTGCTCAAGCACCCCGCGCGCAACGACCGCAAGCTCACCGACCCGCGCGCACTGGTGATCGCGCCCACACGCGAACTCGCGATCCAGATCGACAAGGACTTCCACAACATCGGCCGTGACACCGGCCTGCGCTCGGCGCTGATCTACGGCGGCGTCGACTACGACAAGCAGCGCGACGCGCTCAAGGCCGGCTGCGACCTCATCATCGCCACGCCGGGGCGGTTGATCGACTACCTCAAGCAGCACGTGTTCTCGTTCAACGGCATCGAGGCGGTGGTGCTCGACGAAGCCGATCGCATGTTCGACCTCGGCTTCATCAAGGACATCCGCTTCCTGTTCCGCCGCATGCCGCCGCGCGAGGAGCGCCAGAGCCTGCTGTTCTCGGCGACCCTGTCGCACCGCGTGCTCGAACTCGCCTACGACCACATGAACGAGCCCGAGAAGCTCACCGTCGAGGCCGACCATGTCACGGCCGACCGCGTGCGCCAGGTGGTGTACTTCCCGGCCAAGGAAGAGAAGTTGCCGCTGCTCATCAACCTGCTGTCCAGGCTCGACGTCCACCGCAGCATCGTGTTCGTCAACACCAAGCTCGCGGCCGAGAAGATCACGCGTGGCCTGGAGCGGCAGGGCTTTGGCGTGGCCACGCTGTCGGGCGACGTGCCGCAGGCCAAGCGCGAGCGGCTGCTGGCCAAGTTCAAGCGTGGCGAGATCGAGATCCTCGTCGCCACCGACGTGGCCGCGCGCGGGCTGCACATTCCCGACGTGAGCCACGTGTTCAATTACGACCTGCCGCAGGATGCCGAGGATTACGTGCACCGCATCGGCCGCACCGCGCGACTGGGCGCCGAGGGCGACGCAATCAGCTTCGCCTGCGACCTGTACGCGATGTCATTGCCCGACATCGAGGCCTACATCGAGCAGAAGGTGCCCACGGCGGCGATCACGCCGGACCTGCTCGAGGCGCCACCGCCGCGCCAGCGCAAGGCGCCGTCGGCAGTCGATGCCGCGGCCGAAGCCGCCGACGATGCACGCAACACGGCGGGTCCGCCCAAGGCCGCCGCCGCGCGCCCGCGCCGCGGTCGCCGCGGCGAAGGCCGCCCCGAGCGCGCCGGC
>QUBV01000046.1 GCA_014338185.1 Lysobacterales bacterium
CAACTGGATGAAGCCGTTGCCGACGGCGCTTTGCAGGAGATTTGCCAATGACCACCAAGACCAAGAGCCGCATCCTCGAAGCCGTTCACGAATCGGCCACTGATCTGCATCGCTTGGGATTCATCGACAAGCGCAAGATGCAGAAGTACGATGCGCTGTGCTTGGAGCCGGTGCAGGACTACGACGCCGCAAAGGTCAAGGCGCTGCGCGAGCGGTTGCACCTGAGCCAAGCCGTGCTGGCCAGTGTTCTGAACACCAGCACGTCCACTGTTCGCAAGTGGGAGGTGGGCGACAAGCGCCCCAGCGGACCGTCGCAGAAGCTGCTGGACATTCTCGAGCGCAAGGGACTGGAAGCGGTTCTTTGATCCACCCATTACCGCCCACACCCGCTGCATTGCTATTCAAGCGACAGAGACGGAATTGAACCGGCGTCCGTCCACCACCATTCACCTGAAGCCCAACCCTTATCGGTTGGGCTTTTTTCTGCCCGGAACGCCAAGTGTTGGCGCGGTTTCTGCTTCGGCGTTTGCGGTGAACCGAACTTGATCCTGTGGTTCCTCAGGCTGCGGGCCGTTGTTCATGCGACCTGCCGCCGCCATTCCCAGGGCCACCCATGGTCGGGCGCTTTCCCGCTGCCACGGGATGGATCGTGTTGGCGGCCAAGGCCGGGACTGCGGCGCAGCGCGGCGGCCGGGCCTTTCGGCACATCGCCCGCGCGTGCATCAGACCGTATGCTCGCTGGCCACCGTCCAGCCCGGGGAATGTCCATGTTCGCGCGCAGCCCAGTCGTCGCCCTGCTCACTTTGCTGACCGCCGCCATCGGCCTGCCGTTTGCCGCGCATGCGGCCGAGGGCAAGAAGCCGGCCGAGGTCCACGAGGTCGAGTTCAAGCTGCCGCCGTTTCCGGCCGACCGCACGGTCCGGCAAACCACCACGATCGACGGCCGCAAGCTCGCCTACGATGCGACCGTGGGCTCGCTGCCGGTGCTCGATGACAAGGGCAAGACCATCGCCGAGGTGATGTTCATCGCCTACACCGTGCCGGGCAAGGACCGCCCGGTGACCTTCGCGCTCAATGGCGGGCCGGGCGCAGCGTCGGTGTACCTGAACCTGGGTGCGCTCGGGCCCAAGCGCGTGCAGTTCGGCGCCGAGGGCGACAGCCCGTCCGACCCCGCGCTCGCGCACGACAACCCCGGCAGCTGGCTCGATTTCACCGACCTCGTGTTCATCGACCCGGTCGGCACCGGCTTCAGCCGCGCGCTGGTCGATGCCGACGAAGCCAAGAAGCACTTCTACGGTACCGAGGTCGACATCGAATACCTGTCGCGCATCATCTACGACTGGCTGGTCAAGAACGAGCGCCTGGAATCGCGCAAGTACCTCGTCGGCGAAAGCTACGGCGGCTTCCGCGGGCCGCGCATCACCCACTACCTGCAGACGCGGCTGGGCGTGGCGATGAACGGCCTCGTGCTGGTGTCGCCCTACCTCGATCCGGGTGCCAGCGCCAACGGCGACCTGTCGCCGCTGCCGTGGATGCTCACGCTGCCGACCATCGCCGCGGCCAACCTCGAACGCCACGGCAAGCTCAGCGACGCGGCGATGGCCGCGATCGTCGCCTACACCCGCGGCGACTACGTCACCGACCTGCTCAAGGGCCGCTCCGATCCGCAGGCGCTCGAGCGCATCGTCGAGCGCGTGACCGCGCTCAGCGGGCTCGATCCCGAGTTCGTGCGCCGCTCGGGCGGCCGGCTGGAAACCCAGGCCTTCCTGCGCGAGGTGTTCCGCAAGGAAGGCAAGCTCGGCAGCCGCTACGACGCCAATGTCACCGCGTGGGACCCGTTCCCGTTCGCACCCCAGCAGCGCACCAACGACCCGATCCTCGACGGCATCATCGCCCCCACCACCACCGCGATGGTCGACTTCATCACGCGCACCGTGGGCTGGAAGTACGTCGGCCGCTACAACGCCCTCAGCTACGAGGTCGGCCGCGCGTGGGACCGCACGGGGCCGGAACGCGAGCGTGGCTCGGTCGCGCAGTTGCGCCAGGCCGTCGCGATCGACTCCAAGCTGCGCGTGCTGATCGTGCACGGCTGGGGCGACCTGTCATGTCCGTTCATGGCCTCGGTGCTCATCGTCGACCAGATGCCGATCATGGGGGATCCGTCGCGCGTGCAGGTCAAGTCCTATCCGGGCGGCCACATGTTCTACAGTCGCCCCGAAAGCCAGGCGCTGCTGCGCAGCGACGTGCGCGCGCTGTACGCCGCGCACTGACCCGCTCCGCGTCCGCACCGCCGGCCCGTTCCGGCGGGCGGCGCGGGCATCGTCAGCCGCGGCGCAACCCCGCGCCGCGCGCCAGCGCGTTGCAGCAGGCCATGATGGATATGGCCTGCACGTTGCCGATGCCTTACGCTCGCGCGATGGCGCCAGCGGAACCGACCGACGAGGACTTGATGCTCGCCTACGGCGCCGGCGACCTGCTCGCCTTCGAGGCGCTGTATCGGCGTCATCGCGGCGGCCTGTACCGCTTCCTGCTGCGCAACCTGCGTCACCGCGCCGACGCCGACGAGCTGTTCCAGGAAACCTGGAGCCGGGTCATCGGGGCGCGCGAGCGCTATCGCCCGGATGCGAAGTTCAGCACCTGGCTGTTGCAGATCGCCCACAACCTCGTGGTCGACCGTTTCCGCCGCCAGCGGCCGCAGGCCACGCCCGAGGAAACCGACGCGGTCATGCGCACGCTCGATGCGCCCGAAGAGGACCGGCCCGAGCGCGCGCTCAGCGAGTTCGAGCAGCGTCGGCGCCTGCAACTGGCGCTGGAGGAACTGCCCGAGGAGCAGCGCCTGGCCTTCGTGCTGCGCATCGAGAACGGCATGGGCCTTGAGGAAATCGGTGCGATCACCCATGTCGGTCGCGAAACCGTGAAGTCGCGCCTGCGCTACGCGCTGGCGCGGATTCGCGCGAGGATGCAGTCATGACCGCGACCGACCACGACCGTGACCTGGAACACCTGCTGCGTGACGATGGCGGCGAGTGGGGTGCGCTGTATCGCAAGCTCTCGCGCGTGGAACCGCCGCGCCGGCTCGACCGCAACGTGCTCGGCGAAGCCGCGCGCGCGGTACACGGGCGCGCGCCGCGCCGCCAGCGCTGGCTGGTCGGACTGTCCTCGGCCGCCGGCGTGGTGTTCGCGGCCGGCATCGCTTGGCACATCGGTCACGACGCACTGCGCAATCCCACGCTGCCGGCGCCCCCCACGGCGTCGCGCCCGCAGTCGGATGCGCGCTACGTGCCGGTCGAGGCGATCCATCATCAGGCCCGCGAATCCGAAACCGCAGCCGCACCAGCGCCCGCCCCGCCCGCCATGCCCTCCGCCGCGGTGCCGGCCCCTGCCCCGCCGCCCGCGCCCGCCGCACCCGCGCGCAGTCCCGAACCGTTTCCCAAGGCCGAAGTGGCCAAGGCGGCGCCCCGGCAAAAACCCGCCGCCGCGCCCGCCGCACCGGTTCGCGGCGCGGCCGTGAGTCCGGCGGCGAGCGTTCCACCGGCTGCGCCACCCGAGTCGGTTGCACCCGCGCTGGAGGCAGTCATCGTTGGTGCGGATGCAACCATTGAGCGCGGCGCGGCAGCCGCCGCAGCCCTGACCACCACGCCGCGCGACCAATCGGGCGCGTCCACGGCCACCCAGCTGCTGCGCTCGGCCGAACTGCGCAATGACATGCGCCTGGCACCGGCCGACTGGATTCGCCGCATCCGCTGGCTGCTCGAACAGGGGCGGCGCGAGCAGGCCGTGGAAAGCCTGCAGCTGCTGCGCCGCGTGCATCCCGATCTGGCGCTGCCGGCCGACCTGCAAGCACTGCAATGAATCGCCTGCCGCGCCGCGCGAGCCGCCGCGATGGCTGAACTCGCCACCCTGCTCGGCCCGGCGCAATTGCAGCTGGAGGTGCGCAAGAGCCGCTTCCTCGCCCACGCCGCACCGGTCGCCGATGCCGAGGCCGCGCTCGCGTTCATCGCCGCGACCAGCGTGCGCGAGGCCACCCACAACTGCTGGGCCTGGCGCATCGGCGCGCAGTACCGCTTCAACGACGATGGCGAACCCGGCGGCAGCGCCGGGCGCCCGATCCTCGCCGCGATCGAGGGCCAGGGGCTCGATCAGGTGGTGGTGCTGGTCACGCGCTGGTTCGGCGGCATCAAGCTCGGCGTGGGCGGATTGCAGCGCGCCTACGGCGGCTGCGCCGCGCAGTGCCTGCGCGCAGCGCCGCGCCGCGTGCTCATCGCCCAGGTCACGCTGCGCGTGAACTGCGATTTCGCGCTGGCGCCGCTCCTGCATGCGCGCCTGCGCGAGTTCGACGCGCGCAAGTGCGACGAGACGCATGACGCCGACGGCGTGTGGCTGCAACTGGAGCTGCCGCAGGACCGCCGCGAGGCCTTCACCGACTTCGTGCGCGAGGCCAGCCGCGGCCGCGCGCGCGTGCACGGCCCCGCGTGACGCGCGGCGATTCGCGCTGGCGCGTTGCGGGTACCGCTCGCGCGCACGCTCTGCGAAAATGCGCGCATGCCCCGCACCCGTGACACGAATGCACCGCGCAACCTGCGGGCGCTGACCCGGCTGTTGCCGCTGCTGCGCCCGTACCGCGGCCTCATCGCCGGCTGGCTCGGCTTCCTCGTGCTGTCCTCGACCGCCACGCTGGTGTTGCCGCAGGCGGTGCGCGTGATGATCGACCACGGCTTCGTGCAGGCCGACACCGCCGCGATCAACGCGGCATTCCTCGGCCTGTTCGCGGTCGCCGCGGTGCTCGCGGTGGCGACCGCAGCGCGCTTCTTCTTCGTCACGCTGCTGGGCGAGCGGGTGGTCGCCGACCTGCGCCGGCGCCTGTTCGACCGCCTGCTCACGCTCGACCAGACCTTCTACGAAACCACCCGCACCGGCGAACTGGTGTCGCGCCTGGCCGCCGATACCGAACTGGTGCAGACCGTGGTCGGTTCGACGCTGTCGCTCGCGCTGCGCAGCGTGGTCACGCTGGTCGGCGGCGTGGCCGCGATGGTGTGGACCAGCCCGCGCCTGGCCGGACTCACGCTGCTGGTGATCCCGGCCGTGGTGCTGCCGATCGTGGTGTTCGGGCGGCGCGTGGCGCGCCTGTCGCGCGAAAGCCAGGACCGCCTGGCCGATGCCTCGGCGATCGCCGGCGAAACCATCGGCGCGATGCACACGGTACAGGCCTACACGCGCGAATCCGAGGAATCCACGCGCTATGGCACCGCGGTGCTGCGCGCGCTGGCGGCGGCGCGGCGCCGCATCGCGATGACGGGCACGCTCACCGCATTGGTGATCCTGCTCACCTTCGGCGCGATCACGCTGGTGCTGTGGGCGGGCGCCAAGGCGGTGCTCGCGGGCACGATGGCGCCGGGCGTGCTGAGCCAGTTCGTGCTGTATGCGGTGCTCGCGGCCGGATCAGTGGGCACGCTCAGCGAGGTGTGGGGCCAGGTACTGCGCGCCGCGGGCGCGCTCGGCCGCATCGGCGAGTTGTTCGACCTGCAGGCGGCCATCACCTCACCCGAAACGGTGCGGCCACTGCCCACGCCGCTGCGTGGCGCGCTGCGCTTCGAGCACGTGCGCTTCCACTACCCCTCGCGCCCCGACCGTGCGGCGCTGGCCGACTTCACGCTCGACGTACACCCGGGCGAGACCGTCGCGCTGGTCGGCCCGTCGGGCGCGGGCAAGACCACGGTGTTCCAGTTGCTGCTGCGCTTCCACGACCCTGCGCATGGCAGCATCACGCTCGACGGCGTGGATCTGCGCGCGCTGGCGCTGCCGGTGCTGCGCGGCAGCTTTGCGCTGGTGCCGCAGGATGCGGTGCTGTTCGGTGCGAGCGCGGCCGACAACATCGGCTTCGGCCGCACCGGCGCGACCCGCGACGACATCATCGCCGCCGCGCGCGCGGCCGAGGCCGATGCCTTCATCGCCGCGCTGCCGCAAGGCTATGACAGCGACCTGGGCGAACGCGGCGTGCGCCTGTCCGGCGGCCAGCAGCAGCGCATCGCGATCGCGCGCGCCCTGCTGCGCGACGCGCCGGTGCTGCTGCTGGACGAGGCGACCTCGGCGCTGGACGCGCAGTCCGAACACCTGATCCAGCATGCCCTGGAACGCCTCAAGGCCGGCCGCACCACGCTGGTGATCGCGCACCGCCTGGCCACGGTGCAGCGCGCCGACCGCATCATCGTGATGGATGCGGGCCGGATCGTGGCCCAGGGCACGCATGCCGAGCTGGTCGCCGCCGGCGGCCTGTACGCCGAGCTCGCGCGGCTGCAGTTCGCGGCCTGAGCGACACGACCCCAAGAACGACAAACCCCGCGCGTGGCGGGGTTTTCCGTCGATTCCGCAGCGGGTGCCTACTTGACCGGCTCCACGCCTGCGGCCTGCGAGCCCTTGGGTCCCTGCACGACCTCGAAGTTCACGCGCTGGCCCTGCTGCAGTGAACGGAACCCCTGCGAATTGATCGCCGAATAGTGCACGAAGATGTCTTCGCCGCCTTCCTCCGGCGCGATGAAGCCAAACCCCTTGGCGTCATTGAACCACTTGACGGTACCGGTACGCATTGCTCGAACCCCTCTCGATGAATCCCCTGGGTGCGGCACGGCTCCCCGTCCGCGACCCCGCGGACGCACGCGCAACGCACGCATTCATCTAACCGCAACCGGCGTGGACGATCAAGCCGATGGTCCCGGCACCGGCCGGATCGCACGGCGCGGGGTCAGGCCGCCTCCAGCAGCGCCTCGACCAGCGGCACCAGGCGCGCGGTCGCGTCGGCGACATTGGCCAGCACCTCATCGAGCGTGATCTCGTCGGTATCGCCACAGCCGGCCGCCCAGTTGGCGACCAGCGCCACGCAGGCATAGTCGAGCGCGAGTTCGCGCGCGAGCGCAGCCTCGGGCATGCCGGTCATGCCGACCAGGTCGCAGCCGTCGCGGCGCAGGCGCGCGATCTCGGCGCGGGTCTCCAGCCGCGGACCCTGGGTCACGCCATAGCAGCCGCCGTCGACCACCGCGACGCCGCTGCGGCCTGCCGCCGCCAGCAGCGCGCCGCGCAGCGCGGCCGAGTACGGCGCACCGAAGTCCACGTGCCGCACCTCGGCGCCGGCCACGTCGCAATAGCTGTCGAGGCGGCCGTGGCTGTAGTCGATGAGCTGGTCGGGAATCGCGATCACGCGCGGCGCCATGTCGGCGCGGATGCCGCCCACCGCATTGATCGCGACCACGCGGCGTGCGCCCAGGTGATGCAGCGCCCACACGTTGGCGCGGTAGTTCACGCGATGCGGCGGGATCGTGTGCGATTCGCCGTGGCGGGCGAGGAAGGCCACGCGCCGGCCGCCGAGCCGGCCGATCTTCACGCTGTCGGAAGGATGGCCGTAGGGCGTATCCAGCGCATGGCGCTCCATGTCGGCGAGCCCGGGCCAGCGGTACAGGCCGGTGCCGCCAATCAGGGCGAGGTCGGGGGCGCGGCTCATGTGCGCAGCGCGTAGATCGCGGGCAGGTTGCGGCCCTGTTCGTGATAGTCCATGCCGTAGCCGAACACGTAGCGGTCGGGCACCTCCACGCCCACGAAGTCGGCCTTGAGCCCGACGCCGCGGCCATGGCGCTTCTCGCACAGCACCACGATGAGCACGCGCGCGGCGCCCTGCCCGATGCACCAGCGGCGCACCTCGTCGAGGGTGTGGCCTTCATCGAGGATGTCATCGACCAGCAGCACGGTCTGGCCCTGCAGCGCGATGCGCGGCCGATGCAGCCAGTGCAGCTCACCGCCGCTGGTTTCGCCGCGGTAGCGCGTGGCATGCACGTAGTCGAGCAGCAGCGGCGCACGGATGCGCGTGGCGAGCTGGCCCGCGAACGGCAGGCCGCCCTGCATCACCGTGAGCAGCACGGCGCGCGTGCCCGCGAGCGCCAGGTCGAGCTGCGCCGCGATGCGCGTGATCGCGGCATCCAACGCCGCGCCGTCGTGGATGAGGTCGGCCTCGCGCAGCGCCGCGTCCAGTGGATGATCCGATGGGGTCATGTGATTCCTGCCGTGTCGAGCGCGCGCAGGCGCGCAATGAATAGGTCGCGTTGCGGATTGTCCAGCAAAGCCTGCCAGGTGGGCGCCACCGCGCCCTGCAGCCGCGCCAGGCGCTCGGGTGGGCAGGGCGCGTGCTGCCGCGCCGCCGTGATCGCCTCGTCGACGATCGCGGGCGAGCACGCCAGCAGCAGGTCGCAGCCCGCCGCCAGGTGCGCCTGCACGCGGCGCGCGATCGGGCCGATCGATTCGGCCGCGGCCATGCCGATGTCATCGCCGATCACGATGCCGCCGAAACCGAGTTCGCCGCGCAGGACCTGCTCGATCCATACGCGCGAATAGCCCGCCGCGACCGCATCGACGGCGGGCCAGGTCACGTGCGCCATCATCACCGCTTCGGCGCCCGCGGCGATCGCGTCGGCAAACGGCACCAGGTCGCTGCTGCGCATTTCGGCCAGGCTGCGCGGATCGATCGCGCTGTCGAAGTGGGTGTCCTCGACCACGCTGCCATGGCCCGGAAAGTGCTTGATGGTGGCGGCCATGCCGGCCAGGCGCATGCCGCGCAGGCAGGCCAGCGCCAGTTCCGACACGATGCGCGGATCGGCATGCAGCGCGCGCTCGCCGATCGCGCGGTTGCCGCGCGCCAGGTCCACCACCGGCGCAAAGCTCAGGTCCACGCCGATCGCGCGCATTTCGCTGGCCATGAGCCAGGCATGCTCCTCGGCGCGCGCAACCGCGGCACGCGGGTCGTGCTCGTACAGCGCGCCCAGCTGCGCCAGCGCGGGCAGGCGCGTGAAGCCCTCGCGGAAGCGCTGCACCGGACCGCCTTCCTGGTCCACGCACACGAGGAATGGTTCGCCGCGCTCGCCGCGGATCGCGTCGATGAGCGCGGCCACCTGCTCGCGGTGGTCGAAATTGCGCGTGAACAGGATCACGCCACTGACCTGGGGCACGGCCAGGCGCGCGCGGTCGGCGTCTTGCAGCGTCTTGCCGGCCAGTCCGATGATGAGCATGCGACGGGAAACCTCGGTGGGTGGGTGGGGGTTGGGACCTCGTGCAAGCCGCCCAGGATGCGGCGCACTTGCCGGTGGCTGCGCCGAGGGGCGCGGCCGCGCGCGATCAGCGTTCGAACAAGGCGATCGACTCCACGTGGGCGGTGTGCGGAAACATGTCCATGACGCCCGCGGCCACCAGCGTGAAGCCATGCTGGTTGACCAGGCGTCCCGCATCGCGCGCGAGCGAACCGGGGTGGCACGACACATAGACGATGCGGTCGGTGCCCTTGCGCGGCAGGTAGTCGAGCACGGCCGCGGCGCCGGAGCGCGGCGGGTCCAGCAGCAGTTTGTCCCAGGCCATGCGCGCCCATGCGCTGTCGCGCTGGTCGGCGGCAAGGTCGGCCGCGAAGAACTGCGCGTTGCCGATGCCGTTGCGCCGTGCGTTGTCGTGCGCGCGCGCGACCAGCGCAGCGTCGCCCTCCACGCCCGCGACGCCCGCCACGCGCCGCGCCAGCGGCAGCGTGAAGTTGCCCAGCCCGCAGTACAGGTCGAGCACGCGGTCCTGCTCGGCCGGCTGCAGCAGTTCCAGCGCGTGATGGATCATGCGCAAGTTCATTCCGCCGTTGACCTGGATGAAGTCGAGCGGGCGGAAGGCGATGTCGAGGTCGAACTCGGGAATGCGGAACGACAGCGCCGGCGCGGACGGCCACAGCGGCGCCACGCTGTCCGGACCGCCCGGCTGCAGCAGGATGGCGAGGTCATGGCGCTGCGCGAACGCGACCAGCGCGTCGCGATCAGCCGCGCTGAGCGGCTTGAGGTGGCGCAGCGTCAACGCGACCGTGTCATCACCGGCCGCGATCTCGATCTGCGCGATGTCGGCGCGCGCGTCGAGGCTGCCGATCAGTGCGCCCAGCTCGGCCAGGCGCAGTCCGACCTGCGGCAGCAAGGTGTGGCACTGCGACAGGTCGGCGACGAAGCGCGGATTGTCCTCGCGAAAGCCGACCAGCACCTTGTCCTTCTTGGCCACCCACTTGACCGACAGGCGGCCCTTGCGCCGGTAGCCCCACGGCTCGCCGCTGAGTGGCTCCAGCCAGCGCTGCGGCGCGACCTTGCCGATGCGCTCGAAGTTGCCGGCCAGCACCTCCTGCTTGGCCGCGATCTGGGCCGCGGCAGGCAGGTGCTGCAGGCTGCAACCGCTGCAGGTGCCGAAATGCGGGCAGCGCGGCTCGATGCGCTGGGGCGAGCGCACGAGTATGTCCTCGACCTTGCCCTCGTCGAAATGGCGGCTGCGCTTGACGATGCGCACACGCACGGTTTCACCCGGCAGCGCGCCGGCCACGAACAGCGCCTTGCCGTCGGCGCCGTGCGCGACGCCGCGGCCATCGTGCGACAGGTCGGTGATGGAGACTTCGGTGAGGAGGGTCATGGATCCTGCGCTGCCGTGGCCGCTGCCACGGCGATCGCTCACTTGCGCTGCCAGGCGCTGTTGGAGTCCTGATAGTACCAGCCTGCCCGCGCGCGCCCGATCCACTGCTGGGCAAAGGTGGCGCGGATCTGCGCGGCCCATTCGGCATGGCCGTTGGCCAGCGCGATCTCGCGGTACACCGCCTCGCGATCGCGGTTCTCGTCGGCCACGGCCGCATTCACCGCGGCGCGCTGCGGCAGCGGGATCGCGGCGGCATCGCGCACCGCGACCAGCCCGTCGCGGGTGAAGCCGAGCGCACCGCTGTCGAAGTGCGGGCGCAGGCTGTCGGCAAAACGCTGCTGCATGCGCGCCTGGATGGCCTGGATCTGCGGCGTCTGCACGGTGATGTCGGCTTGCTGCGCATAGGCGCTGGACACGCCCCACAGCTGCAGCAGCCAGGCCGCCGGTCGTTGCGCGGGTGGCGGCGGTGGCGGCGGCTCCTTCGGCGCGGCCGGCGCGGGCGCACCCAGCACCTTGTCGATGAACTGCCCGGCGGCCTGCTGTGCCGCCGCTTCGGGAAAGTACACGTTGATCGTCACGCAGGCGGCCAGCGCGGCCAGCGAGGCGAGCAACAGGATGCGGGTGAGCGTGCGGCGCATGCGGACTCCTTGGGCTTACTCGATGACGGGGGCCTGGCCCTGGGTGGCCTGCTGCAGGCGGCGCAGCAACGTGGGCCAGTCGACGTGGCGGCGGTGGCCGATGATGTCCAGCCGCGGCACGCCCGCGCCTTCGACGATAGCGTAGCCGCGCGCGCCAAGCGAGTCGGGACCCACCTGCGCGGGCAGCGGCTCGATGCCACCCATGGTGCAGACCTGGTCGCGCAGGCGGCAACGCAGGCCGAGCCGGGAAAAGCCGAACGTGTTGACGAGCTTGAGCGCGAGGTTCTGCAGCTGCGGCGCGCCGCTGCTGATGCCGGTGATGTCGTCGACCGCGGTGTAGCTCATGCGCCCGCCGCCCTTGGTGCGCAACCACGCATCGAAGGCCACCGTGCTCCAGTCGAGCAGGCGCAGGCCGTTGATGGTGCCGTACAGGCGCCCACTCATGCTGCCGAAGGAGAACGCGCTGGTGAGCTGCTCCAGGTCGAACTCCTCGAAGTGGATGTTGGCGCCCAGCGCCGGCGCACTGCCGAACGGCCGCTCCAGGCTCATCGTGTTGACGCCGAGGTGGCCGTCGAACAGGTACAGGTCGAGGCCGCCGTGGAACTCGATGCGATCGCCCACGAACTCGATCTCGGGCACGCCGCCAGACAGGTTGCCGGGAAACACCGGCCAGCCGAACGCCGCCGACATCTGCGGCAGCTGCGCCTGGATGATCGTGAACGAGGCCTCGTAGCGGTCGCCGCGCGGCGAGGCCGGTTGGGCCACGAACTTGCGCAGGTTGAACTTGCCGCCGAACACGTCGACCGCGAGCGGCTGCTCCAGCCGCAGCGCATCCTGGTCGGCGCGCAGCTGCGCGCGTGCGGGACCGAACGGCACCTTGTAGATCTCGATGCCGCGCCAGCCCAGCGTGGTCGGCGCGGGCACCACGCGCGCATCCCAGGCCAGCGCACCATCGAGGCCGTGCAGCTGGAACCGGCCGTCCTCGTCGATGAGTTCGACCGCCTCGGCGGTCAGGCCGAATGCGCGCACCCGCCCTTCCTCGCGCGTGAACGTGCCGCGCAACGTGCCGCTCGCGCGCAGGTGCGGATAGCCGCGCGCCGCGGCCCACGCCGCGGCATAACGCGGCAGCGCACGGGCCAGGTCCACGCGCTGCAGGTCCAGCGCGAGCGTGGGCACGCTCGGCAGCGGTGCGGTCCACTGCGCGCGCGCCGAGAACTCGAGCACGCCCGGATCATTCCACTCCAGCGCGGCGATGTCCCAGCGTTCGCGCGCCAAGGTCGCGTCCAGGCGCGCGGTCACGGGCGTGGGCGGCAATTCCACGTACAGCGCGCCCGCCAGGTACTGGCCGCCGCGCAGCTGCGCCTGCGCGAGCACGTGCGGCGCTGCCAGCGCGCCGTCCAGCTGCAAGCTCGCGTCGAGGTTCACGCCCGCCGCGCCGATGCTGCCGTCGGGTGCGTCGTAGCCGATTCCGCGCAGCGCCAACTGGCCCGTGAGCCAAGGCAAGGCCGTGCCCGGCGCGCGCAGCACCAGCCCCTGCGCCTCGACGCGGCCGCCAAGCAGCCTTGCCTGCAATGGCCCGCGCAGGTGCCAGGCCGCATCGCGCACCTGCCAGCGCGAGTGCAGCGCCTCGACCGTGACTGCGCCCACGCGCGCATGCCGCCATGCCAGCGGTTGCGGCGTGCCCTCGCCCGAGCGTCGCCAGTCGATGCCGCCGCGCAGCCCTTGCACCGCGAGCGCGTGCGCGGGCCACTGCACATCCAGCCGCGGCGTGCTCGCGGCCAGGCGCACGAGGCCGCGCGCGTCCGCATCCAGGCTCGCCGACACCTCGCCGGCGAGCACGAGGCCGGTCATGTCGTGCGCCGCCAGCACGCCCTGCAGGTAACGCTCGTGCGCGAGCGGGAACACGATGCGCGCGCTGTCCACGTGCAATTCGCGCAGCGGCGCCAACGCGCCGGGCTCGACCTGCGCGCTGGCCTCGAACGCGAGCGCGGCGGGATCGTCGAACGCGAACCGCGCGACCTGCCAACGGCCGTCATCGCGCCGCTCGGCCTCGATCGCGGCGGCAGCCGGTGTCTCCGGCAACTGCGCCTGCAGCACGCCCAAGCCGAGCCGGCCGCGTGCGAGCTGCAGCTGCGCGTCCAGCCGCGGCGTGGCCGCAGGCCCGTCGTAGCCGACCCTGCCGCGCACGTCCACGCCGCGCAACATGAGGCTGCCATCATGGCTCGCCAGATCCAGCCCCTGCACGCTGCCATCGACCTGCAGCGCGCCGTTCTCGCCCAGCTCGAGCGTGCCATCGAGCACGCCGCCGCGCACGCGTCCACCCCGCCACTGCTGCGCGAGCGCGTCCGCAAGCCAGGCCAGCGGCAGCGCCTGGGCGGTGGCCCGGGTGGGCCCGCCGCCCAACGGCAGGTCGAGGTCGACCCGAGTGGCCGCGCGCGTGAGCTGCAGCTGCAGTTGCTGCCCGCTCCAGCGCAGCGCCAGCACGGCCTCGCCTGCCCCACCCAGGCGCAGCGGTCCCGCGCAGGCGAGCGCCGTGTCGTCGCGGCGCAACGTGCAGCGGAAATCCAGCGCGCCGTCGAGCGCAAGCACCGCGCTGCGCAGCCGTTCCACCCGCAGCTGCAGCTCACCCGCATCGGTGCCCGCACGCGCGTCCACCTGCACCGCGGTGAGTTCGAGCTGTGGCGCCAGCACCCGCCGCGCCTGCAGCTGCAGGCTGCGGCCACCGGCCCACGCCGCGGTCGCCTGGCCGGCGAGGCAGGCGATCGCGAGCACGATTGACGGGATGCGCATCACGCCCCATTCTGCCGCAACGCCACCGCGGAAGGAGCCGTGATGCCGCGCCCGCGCGTGCTCGTAGCCGACGACAATCCGCTCAGCCTGCGTTTCCTCACCGATGCGCTCGCGGCCCTGGACGTGGACTGCGCCTGCGCCGCCGATGGCGGGCAGGCGCTGGCGCAGGCGCGCGAGGCCCGCTTCGACCTGCTCGTGCTCGACCTGAACATGCCGCAGCTGGATGGCGCGCAGGTGCTCGCGCAGCTGCGCAGCGCGCCCGGCCCCTGCGCCGACACACCCGCGCTCGCGACCACGGCGCAGATGGACGCGGCCCGCGCCGATGAATTGCGCCGGGCCGGCTTCGCCGAGGTGCTGGCCAAGCCGCTGGGCATCGGCGAGCTGCGCGCGGCGCTCGCGCGTCGCCTGCCCGGCTGGGGCGGGACTGCGGCGCCGGCGCTGCTCGATGATGCGCAGGCGCTCACGGCGGCCGCCGGCGATGCGGCCATCGTGGCGGCGCTGCGGCGGCTGTTCGCGGCCGAGTTGGCCAGTCTGCCGTCCGAACTGGCGGCGCTCGCGGCCGACATCGACTTCGCGGGCCTGCGTGAGCGCCTGCATCGGCTCGATGCCTCGGCCGGATTCTGTGGCGCGCCGCAGTTGCAGCGCGCTATCGCGACGCTGCGCGCGGCCATGGACACGGCGCGTCCGCAGCGCACGCGTTGGCCCGTGGCCGAATGCGCCGCACTGCTCGATTGTGCCGCGCAGCTGCAGGCCGCGCTCGCCCCTGCACCCGGCTCAACCTGACCGTGGCTGCAGCGCGCGCGCATGTGCCCAGGACTGCAGGTCGCCGCCGAGCACGTGGCGGATCACGCCGCGCATGAGCACGCGCAGCTGCGCCAGCGCGGCGGCGTCGGGCTGCTCGTCACGCTCGAGCGCGAGCAGCGCCGCGCCGCTCACGCGCGGCAGGCGCAAGTGCTCGTGCCATGGCAGCGCGCCGGTCTCGGGATCGTAGCCATAGTCGAGCGCGGCCTGCAGCGGCTGGCCGTCGCCCGCGTGGACCAGGGCAAGGCCGTAGCCGAGCTCACCGAGGAAGTCGCGTTCGAACCGGCGCAGGCTCCAGCCCGGATCAGCCTCGCCCTGCAGGCGCGCGAGGCAGGTGGCGTAGTGCGCGAACGCGCGTGGCTGCGCGTCGGCCCGCGCGCTCAGCCGCAGCACCAGTTCGTTGAGATACATCGCCGCGGGCAGGCGCGCGCCCGCGAGTTGCAGCGGCGCGCTGGCCGCCTCGGCGCCGGTCAGGCTGCCCAGCTCGCCGCGCGCGACCCAGTCCAGCAGCAGCGGTTGCAGCGGCTGCAGCAGGCCACGCGGCCAGCGGCTGCGTTCGCGCCGCACGCCGCGCGCGACGAGCCCGACACGACCATGGTCGCGCGTGTAGGCCTCCAGCAACAGCGAGGTCTCGCGATACGCGCGCGCGTGCAGCAGGTAGGCCGGTTGCTGGTCAACACGCATCGGCATGCCGCGGGCATGGGCCCCGGTGAAGGCCGCAACGGGCGCGCGCCGCGCCGCCACGCCGGCTGTCCCGCAGGGCAGCGGGCCGACCCGGCGCGGGTTGCGGCGCTGACCGGCTCACGGACCTTCAGTCGCTGTAACCGAATTGCTTGAGCGCGGCCGCGTCATCGCTCCACGATTCGCGCACACGCACCCACAGTTCGAGGTGGACACGACGCTCGAACAGGCGCTCCATCGCGCGGCGCGCGGCGGAACCGATCTTCTTGAGCTGGGCGCCGCCCGCGCCGATCACGATGCCCTTCTGTCCCTCGCGTTCGACCCAGATCACCGCCCCGATGCGGCTGAGTTTGGGCGTGTCCTCGAAGCGCTCGACCTCGACCGCGCAGGCATAGGGCAATTCGTCGCCGAGCTGCACCATGAGCTGCTCACGCACGAGTTCGGCGGCGAGGAAGCGTTCGCTGCGGTCGGTGAACTCGTCGGCCGCGAACGCGGCCTCGCCCGGCGGCAGCAATTGCGCAATCTCATCGAGCAGCATCGCCACTCCGTCACCGCGACGCGCGCACAGGAAATGCACGCCGGCATAGGCGCGTGTGCGCGTGGTCTCGGCCGCGAACGCCAGCAGGCGGGTCTTGTCGGCCAGCCTGTCGACCTTGTTGACCACGAGCAACACGGGCTTGCGCAGTGGCGCCAGCATCTGCCAGATCGCCTCGTCCTCGTCGTGCCACTGCGGCGCATCGATCACATGCAGCAGCACGTCGGCGTCCGCAGGAGCCTGCCGCGCCACGCGATTGAGCTGGCGATTGAGCGCCCGGCCGCCGTCACGGTGCAGTCCCGGCGTGTCGATGAACGCGATCTGCGCATCGGGCCGGCTCAGCACGCCGAGAATGCGATGGCGCGTGGTCTGCGGCTTGCGCGTGACGATCGACAGGTGCGTGCCCAGCATCGCATTGAGCAGGGTCGACTTGCCCACGTTGGGACGGCCGATCAGCGCGACGCAGCCGAAGCGATGTTCGCGCGCGGCTTCAGCCTGCATCGCCGCCTCCATGAACCAGCCGCAGCAAGGCCTGTTCGGCCGCCTGCTGTTCGGCGGCGCGCCGGCTCGATGCGATGCCGGTGAATCGCCCTTCGAGCCCGGTCACGCAACAGGCCACCTCGAACTGGCGCGCATGTTCCTCGCCGTGCGCGGCCAGCAGTTCATACGTGGGCAGCGGCAAGCCCTGCGCCTGCAGGTGCTCCTGCAACCGGGTCTTGGCATCCTTGGGCGTGCGCGTGGCCTCGCCCACCAGCGCACCGAACAGCGCCCGCACGCGGGTGCGGCACGCCGCCCATCCGCCATCGAGATAGACCGCGGCCACCACCGCCTCGAAGGCATCGGCGAGGATGGAATCACGCCGGTGGCCGCCGCTCTTGAGCTCGCCCGGGCCAAGGTGCAGCCGGTCGCCGAGCCGCTGCGCACGTGCGAGTCCGGCCAGCGCCGTGCCATTGACCAGCGCCGCACGCAGGCGTGTCATCTCGCCCTCGCTCGCGCGTGGATGCATTTCGTAGATGAGCTCGGCGACGAGCAGGTTGAGCAGCGCGTCGCCGAGAAACTCCAGCCGCTCGTTGTTGACATGCGCCGCGCTGCGATGCGTCAGCGCACGTTGCAGCAGGCTGGCATCGGCAAACTGGTGACCGAGGGCGCCCGCGTCAATCACCCGAGTTGTTGCCGAGTGTGACCGAGTGGTCGAAGCTCACCAGCAGGTCGACGTTGTACATGAATGAGATCCGCCGCTCGTAGGCGACCCGCAAAATGACCCGGCCGGCGTCGCGCGACATCATGATGGCCGATGGCGGCACGTTCGCGTCGTCGACATACTGCGTGCTGAACTTGAATCCCAGGCTGCCGCGCAGCTGGTCGAGGGACTTCTGCGCCGCGCCCGGCTCCTTGCTTTCCTGGTCCATCGCCTTGACCACGCCGAAATACTCGGTGTAGGCGGGAATCAGGCGCATCGCCGTGTAGGCGAAGAAGCCGGCCACGACGAGGACGATCACAAAACCGATCAGGGTGATGCCTTTGACCTTGTGCTGCATGGTGACTCTCCCCGGGGAAGGTGGACGCGGCGGCTACTGGATCATCGTGCCGATACGGCCCAGATTACCGAAATTCATCCAGATCATGAATGCCTTGCCGACCAGGTTCTGTTCCGGCACGAAGCCCCAGAAACGGCTGTCGGCGCTGTTGTCGCGATTGTCACCCATTGCGAAATAGTGTCCAGCCGGGACGATCCAGCGTCCCTCGTGGCCGACCCACACGCCCGACGTCTCCAGGATCTGGTGTTCGACGCCGTCCAGGTTCTCGCCCTTGAGCTCGACGCCCGCATTGGAACGCCCCGGCTCGGTCGGGCCGGTATATGCGCCCAGCGGCGTTTCCGCCACCTGCACGCCGTTCACGAACAGGGTCTTGTTGCGGTACTCGATGGTGTCGCCGGGCAGCCCGACCACGCGCTTGATGTAGTCCTGGCCCGGGTCCTTGGGGTAGCGGAACACGAACACGTCACCACGGCGCGGCTCACCCGTGGCAAGGATGCGCGTATTGAGCACGGGCAGGCGCAGGCCGTAGGAGAACTTGTTGACAAGGATGAAATCGCCCACCAGCAGGGTCGGCATCATCGAGCCGGACGGGATCTTGAACGGCTCGGCCACGAACGAGCGGAACACGAGGATCAGCAGCAGCACCGGGAAGAAGGAATGGGCGTACTCGACGAGGGTCGACTCGCGCAAGGTGTCGTGCCGGCGCGCATCGCGCTCCTCCTCGCTCAGCGCGGTCATCGCATCGAGCGCCTGCGCGCGTGCGCGCCGGCGCGGCGCCAGCACCACGAGGTCGAACAACCAGATCAGGCCGCTGCCTCCGGTCAACACCACGAGCAACAATGCAAAATTGAAATCCATGTTGGAATCCTTCGGGAACAGGCGCATGCCGGCGGGCATCGCCGACCTGCCGGCGGTGGCCCGCGCGGGTGCTACTTGTCCATCTGCAATACGGCCAGGAACGCTTCCTGCGGAATGTCGACGCTGCCGACCTGCTTCATGCGCTTCTTGCCTTCCTTCTGCTTCTCCAGCAGCTTGCGCTTGCGCGTGACGTCACCGCCGTAGCATTTGGCCAGCACGTTCTTGCGCAACGCCTTGACGGTCGAGCGCGCGATGATCTGGGCGCCGATCGCAGCCTGGATTGCCACATCGAACTGCTGGCGCGGGATCAGCTCGCGCATCTTTTCGACCAGCTCGCGCCCGCGCCGGTCGGCGCTGGAGCGGTGCAGGATCAGCGACAGCGCGTCCACGCGCTCGCCATTGATGAGGATGTCCACCCGCACGAACGGTCCGGACTGGAAGCGCTCGAAGTGGTAGTCCATCGACGCATAGCCACGCGACACCGACTTGAGCCGATCGAAGAAATCCAGGACCACTTCAGCCAGCGGCAGCTCGTAGCTGATCTGCACCTGGGTCGCGAGGTAGTTGATCGAGCGCTGCGTGCCGCGCTTCTCCTCGCACAGCTTGATCACGTTGCCGATGTGGTCGGGTGGCGTGAGGATGTTGGCGACGATGATCGGCTCGCGGATCTCCTCCACGTTCTGCACGGGCGGCAGCTTGGCGGGATTGTCCAGCGACATCACCTTGCCGTCGGTGAGCAGCACCTCGTACACCACGGTCGGCGCGGTGGTGACCAGGTCCAGGTCGTACTCGCGTTCGAGGCGTTCCTGGATGATCTCCATGTGCAGCAGGCCGAGGAAGCCGCAGCGAAAGCCGAAGCCCATCGCCTCGGAGGTCTCCGGCTCGTAGTACAGCGCGGCGTCGTTGAGCTTGAGTTTCTCCAGCGCCTCACGCAGGTCGGGATAGTCGTCGGCGAGCGTGGGAAACAAGCCTGCGAACACGCGCGGCTGCATGGTCTGGAACCCCGGCAGCGGCGCCGGCGCAGGGTCTCGCGCATGGGTGAGCGTGTCGCCGACCGGCGCACCGTGCACGTCCTTGATCGAGGCGGTGACCCAGCCCACCTCGCCCGCGCCCAACTGTTCGCGCAGCGCGCGCTTGGGCGTGAACACGCCGACCTGGTCGACCTCGTGGCTGCGCCCGGTCGACATCACGAGCAGCTTGTCACGCGGACGGATCGTGCCCTGCATCACGCGCACGAGCGAGACCACGCCAAGGTAATTGTCGAACCACGAGTCGATGATGAGCGCCTGCAGCTTGTCGGTGTCACGCGGCCGCGGCGGCGGAATGCGTGCCACGATCGCCTCCAGCACCGCCTCGACGTTCTGGCCGGTCTTGGCGCTGATCGCAATCGCCTCGCTGGCATCGAGTCCGATCACCGCCTCGATCTCGGCCTTGGCGCGCTCCACGTCGGCGGTGGGCAGGTCGATCTTGTTGAGCACCGGCACCACTTCCAGGCCCTGCTCGACCGCGGTGTAGCAGTTGGCGACCGATTGCGCTTCCACGCCCTGCGCGGCGTCGACCACGAGCAGCGCGCCCTCGCAGGCGGCCAGCGACCGGCTCACCTCGTAGCTGAAGTCGACGTGGCCGGGCGTGTCGATGAAGTTGAGCTGGTAGACCTGCCCGTCCTGGGCGCGATACGGCAGCGACACCGACTGTGCCTTGATCGTGATGCCGCGCTCGCGTTCGATCGGGTTGTTGTCGAGCACCTGGGCTTCCATCTCGCGCGCGGTCAACCCGCCGCACAGCTGGATGATGCGGTCGGCCAGCGTGGACTTGCCGTGATCGACGTGGGCGATGATGGAGAAATTGCGGATGTTGAGCATGCGCGACCGGGGGCCTGTCCGGCGGCTGCGGCCCCGGCAAAAGCGCGATTATCGCATGAAGTCGCACCGGGGATGGGACGACACGGCAGCCGGCCCGATCGCGCGCCGGCTGCCCGGCGCGCGCTGGCGCCGGGCGTGCCGGCCCTTGCGGGCAGCGCGCCGCCAACGGGGTCGCGCCACCCCGCGGCGGCGGCTCCGTTCACTTGTCGGCGCCCTCGCCAGGCACGGTCACGGCGAGGAACTGGGTCTGCTCGTTGCGGCGGACCAGCAGCATGATGGCATCGCCGGCCTTGGCATTCTTGAGGCTGGCATTGAAGTCGGCCGCCGACTTCACCGGCTTGCGCCCCACCATGAGGATCACGTCGCCCGGCATGAGTGCACTGCGCCGTGCGAGGTTGCCCGCGATGCGCTGTACCACCACACCCTGGTCGTCGGTGATGCCCAGCGCCTTGCGCTGCTCGCCACTGAGGTCCTCGACCACGATGCCCAGCGCATTGCCGGCCGCGCCCGCGGGCGCGGCGCCGGCGCGCGTGCTGGCCAGCGCATCCCTGTCGACCGGCAGCTCACCGACCGTGACCGGCAACGTGAGCGTCTTGCCGTCACGCCACAGCGTCAGTTCCACCTTGCTGCCGGGCCGGGTCGAGCCCACCAGCGGCGGCAGGTCGGCCGAGATCGCGATGTCGCGGCCGGCGAAGGCGAGGATCACGTCACCCACCTGCACACCGGCCTTGTCGGCACCGCCACCGGGCGTGACCTGGTTGACCAGTGCGCCGCCGATGCGCGGCAGACCCAGGGCCTTGGCCTGTTCGCGGTCGACGTTCTGGATCTGCACCCCGATCATGCCGCGGCTCACACGCCCGGTGCTCTTGATCTGCTCGACCGCGTTCATCGCGATGTCGATCGGAATCGCGAACGACACGCCCATGAACCCACCGGTGTTGGAAAAGATCTGCGAGTTGATGCCGATCACCTGGCCGTTGAGGTTGAACAGCGGCCCGCCCGAATTGCCGCGGTTGATCGGCACGTCGGTCTGGATGAACGGCACGTACTGCTGGTCGGCGCCACCGAAATTGCGTCCGACCGCACTGACGATGCCGGCCGTGACCGAATGATCGAAGCCGAACGGCGAACCGATCGCCACCACCCACTGGCCGGCCTTGACCACCTTCGAGTCACCGATGCTCACCACCGGCAGGTTGCTCGCATCGAGCTTGAGCAGCGCAATGTCGTACTGCGCGTCGGTGCCGATCACCTTGGCGTCGAGTTCGCGCCGGTCGGACAGGCGCACGGTCACCTGGTCGGCACCATCGACCACGTGGTTGTTGGTCAGCACGTAGCCGTCCGACGACAGGATGAATCCCGAGCCCATCGACACGCGCGGTCCATGGCCGCGTGGCGAGGGCATCTGCGGACCGAAGAAGCGGCGGAAGATCTCGGGCATTTCTTCCGGATCGACATCGCGCTGCGAGCCGCGGTAGGGGCTGCCGGTCGCCTGCACGTTGACCACCGCGGGGCCGTACTTGTCCACGAGGGGACTGAAGTCGGGCAGGTCGACCGCCTGCGCGATGGTGGCGACGACGATGCCGGCCACTGCGATGAGCATGCGGCATGCGAGCGTGGGAGCACGTGGAATGATCGTCATGTTGGCCTCGTTGGGTATCGAAGATGACTTGGAGCGGGGAAATGCCGCGGGCGCCACGGGCAGGTGACCTCCCGGCGATGCCCCTGGCGCCGGCGCGCGCGCCAGGGACCCGATGCGCAGCCGCGTCGTCGCAACCCGACCCGGCTTGGACGTCAGCGTGGCCACCGGGTTCGCCACACGGTCAGTCAGGCTTCAGCGCGGACCGGACCGGCGCCGCCACTTCCGCTTCAGTGCGCGGCGCGACCCGCCGCCTCGGCGCCATTGCGCTCGAGCGGAGTGAGCAACAACACCGAAGGCGCACTCGCCTGCGGGTGTCGCGCCCTCGCGTCGAGTGCCGGCACCAGCAGCGTTTCCATGCCATAGCTGGCCGGCGCGGCGTCCAGGGGCGGCGTGGGGAACAGCAGCGGCGGGCTGATCTCGCCACGGCCGAAGGTCGTGGTGGTTGCCGCGGCAGGCGCCACCGCGATCGCGGACGAACCCGGTGCGGGGGCGGTGGCGCGCACCAGTGGCGGCGGCGCCACGCCAGCCGGCTCGCCCGCGGGCCGCGTGACCAGCAGCGCCATCACCGCGACCGAGGCCGCCAGCGCACCGCCGGCGCCCCAGTGCACCACGCGCCGCGGCAGCGACGGGCGTTGCGGCAGCGGCGCGACTGCCGCCATCACCGCCTCGGCGAAACCCGCACGCAGCGGCCGCGGACCCTCGCGCCGCAGCACCTGCGCGGCGAACTGGTAGCGGCTCCAGCGCTGCACCAGGTCGGCGTCGGCACCGGCCAGCAGGAAGCGGGTCTGGTGGCCATCCAGTTCGCCGTCCATGAGGGCGGAGAGTTGTTCGCGGATCTGCTCGTTCATGACGTGTGCTTTCCTTCCGGCAACAACGGGCGCAGCTTTTCGTCGATCGCCTCGCGCGCACGGAAAATGCGCGACCTGACCGTACCGATCGGACACTGCATCGCAGCGGCGATCTCCTCGTAGCTCATGCCCTCGACCTCGCGCAGGGTAATCGCGGTGCGCAGGTCCTCGGGCAGTGCTTCGACCGTGGCGAACACGGTTTGTTCAATCTCCTGACGCATGAGTTCATGCTCGGGCGTGGCCGATTCGTGCAGGCGGCTCGCGCCATCGAACTGCACGGCGTCCTCCACCGCGATGTCCTCGGTCGGCGGGCGGCGGCCCTGCGAGACCAGGTGGTTCTTGGCGGTATTGATCGCGATGCGGTAGATCCAGGTGTAGAACTGGGCGTCACCGCGGAACGAGCCGATCGCGCGATACGCGCGCAGGAATGCGTCCTGGGCCACGTCCTGGCACTCGCTCCAGTCATTGATGTAGCGCGAAATGACGCCAACGAGCTTGTGCTGGTATTTCCTGACCAGCAGGTCGAACGCCCGGTTGTCGCCCTTCTGCACGCGCGCAACGAGCGCGCTGTCCGAATCGCTTTCGCCCATGCGGGCCCTACTCCCTCGTCGTTGTCGGCACGCGCAGGCATGCCACCTTGACCGCGGCCACGCGCAAAAGTTCGCGCCGCCCCCGCGCGCGCCTCATGCGGGCTGCAGCGCGCCCGCGCCGAGCAGGCGTGCGCGCTCCTTGAGCAGGTTGTCGAAGCTCGCCACCGACAGCGGCCGGCAGAACAGGAATCCCTGCAGCACGTCGCAGCCCTCGTTGCGCAGGAACTGGAAGTGTTCCTCGGTCTCCACGCCCTCGGCCACCACCTTGCAGTTGAGGTCGTGCGCCATCGACAGGGTCGCGCGCACGATGGCCTCGTCATCCGGGTCGAGGCCGATGTTGCGCACGAAGGCCTGGTCGATCTTGATGCGGTCGGCCGGGAAGCGCTTGATGTAGTCGAGCGAGGACTGGCCGGTGCCGAAATCGTCGAGCGACACGCCGCAGCCCAGTTCGCGCAGGCCATTGAGGGTGTCGATCAGGTTGGGAATGCTCTTGGCGCTGATGCTCTCGGTGACTTCGAGATCGAGCAGGCGCGCCTCCAAGCCGGTCTGCTGCAACACCGCCTCCACCGTGCGCACCAGGGTCGGCTGGCGCAGTTGCAGCGGCGACAGGTTCACGCCCAGGCGCAGCCGGATGCCGTGCTCCTGCTGCCAGCGCCGCGCCTCGCGGCAGGCCGCCTGCAGCACCCACTCGCCGATCGAGATGATGAGGCCGGTTTCCTCGGCCAGCGGCACGAAGAAACCCGGGCTGATCATGCCCAGTTCGGGATGTTCCCAGCGCAACAGCGCCTCCATGCCGATGATGTCCTCGCTCAGCGCATCGACCTGCGGCTGGAAGAACACCCGCAGTTCGCCGTTGCGCTCGGCCTGGCGCAGCTTGGCCTCGAGCGCGAGGCGCTGGCGGTGCGATTCCTCCGACACCGCCACGTAGGCCTGGAAGTTGTTGCGGCCCATGCCCTTGGCCGAGTACATCGCCACGTCGGCCTGCTTGAGCAGGCGTTCCGCGTCGGTCGCGTCATCCGGGTAGAAGCTCAAGCCGAGCGAGGTGGTGATGCTCAGCTCCAGACCGTCGGACAGCTGCAGTGGCACCTCCATCGCGCGCACGATCTTCTCGGCGATGCGCATCACATCGTCACGCTGCACGATGTGGCGCAGGATCAGCGTGAACTCGTCACCCGCGTAGCGGGCCACCGTGTCAGTACCGCGCACGGTGGCCTTGAGGCGGCGCGCCACCGCAATCAACACCTGGTCGCCGACCGCGTGACCGAGCGAGTCATTGATGGTCTTGAAGCGGTCGATGTCGACGAAGATCACCGCGAGCATCTCGCTGCCGCGATGCGCCTCGGCGATCGCCGAGTTGAGGCGATCGTTGAACAGCAGGCGGTTGGGCAGGCCGGTGAGCGGGTCGCGCAGGCCATCGGAGCGGCCCTGCTCGCGGGCCCGGCGCAGTTCGAACTCGGCGCCGAGCGCGTGGCCGAACAGGCGCAGACCGGCCAGCACCGCCATGTCGACCACGAGCGCGTCGCGCCGCGCCATGAGCAGCGCACCCACGCAATCCTGGCGCTCGCCGCGCACCGGCATGCCGATCACGCACTCGAAGCGGCGCTCGCGCAGCGACAGGTCGATCGCCGGCGCCGCCCAGGCATCGCTCGCGAGCACGATCTCCTCGCCGGCCAGCACCTGGCGCAGCAGGCCGTCGTAGCGCGTGGCGCCGCCTTCGTCGATCTCGAAACGGTGATAGGCCGCCGCGGCCTTGGGTTCGGGCACGTTGTCGACGCCGGTTTCCACCGCGATCACCACGTCCAGCGCCAGCCACTCGGCGATGCCGCGCACGATGGCCTCGGCATGGTCGCGCGCGTCGCCCTGCGCCACGCGCAGCAACGCCACCATCGCCTCCTGCAGGCGACTGAGCTCCTCGATCTCGCGGAAGGTGTAGAACAGCACCACGCGTTCCTGGTGCATCGCGTTGCGGATGTTGACGTCGACCGGATAGCTGCCGCCGTCGGCGCGCGGCTTGCGCGCACGCACCTCGACACTGCTCTCGCTGGCCAGGCGCTGCGCCACCGCCTCGCGCCGCTCCGCGCCGAGCACGAAATCGAAGCCGTCCATGCGGCTGCCGATCAGGCGCGAACGGGCGTAACCCGAGCGCCGCACGAAGGTGTCGTTCACATCGAGGATGCGCCCGCTCACCGGATCGACCAGCGCCAGTTCGTCGAGGCTGCCATCGAAGGCGAAACGGTACTGTTCGCTCGCCGCGCCCGGCACCACCGGGCGCTGGGCCGCCGCCGGGCGCTGCGCGAGTGCGACCTCGAGTCGCGCCTGCACGTCGCCGGCACGGATCGGGCTGGCCAGCCATTCCACCACGCAAGCGGGCAGGTCGCCCGCGCCCCACTGCCGCCCGCGACCGGCGACGATGCCGATCACCGGTACCGCTTGCCCGCCCTGCGCCTGCAGTTCGGCGCAGAAGGCCACCGCCTCGCGCAGGTTGCTGCCGAATTCGACCACCGCCAGATCGATGCTGATGCCGGGACCGAGGAATTCGCGTGCCTGCGCGATGTCCTTGGCCGAGTAGATTTCCTCGAACGAGTGCTGGTCGAGTACGTCGAACAGCACGCGGCGGTCGCCGCGATCGCCCGCCACGATGAGCGCGGCGCCGTGGCTTTCGGGCAGCGTCGCGCTCATGACACCCAGCGCCCGTCGCGCAGGCGCAAGCGCTGCGGCACCTGGGCCCGCGCGGTGAGCTGGCCGTACAGCCCTTCCAGTTCCTCGGGCAGCACCACGCCATCGCCCATGAACACGACCTTGCGCTCGCTGCGCATGGTCAGGCGCGAGATGCGCCGCAGGAACAGCGTTTCGGCCGGGCGCAGGTAGTCGGCGAAATCCACGAACAGGTACACGCCGAAGTGCAGGCTCTGCAGCACGTAGCGCAACGCGTCGGCCAGGCGCTTGGTGCCCGGCACGTACAGGCCAGCCTCGCGCAGCGGCGTGATGCCACCGTCGGGATCCCATGCATAGATCGAGGTGCCGGCGCGGATCGCGAGCAGGCGCAGCTGCGCAAGCGTGTCGTCGGGATTGTCGCTGTCGAGGGCAATCACGTGCTGCGGCGACTGCACGATGCGTTCAAGCAGCTTCTGGATGACCGACAGGTCGGCTTTCGACTCGCTCACTCGCCCTCCGGGCCGCATTGACCCGATGCACGGCTTGCCCGGATTATAGCGGTCCCGACGGTGTCGTACGGAGCCGACCATGTTCGAAGGGTTGCGTTTCCAGCATTGGCAGACGGCGCGTGGCGATGACGGCATCGTGGTGCTCAGCCTCGACCGCGCCGGCAGCTCGGTCAACGCGCTGTCGCGGGCGGTGCTGGACGAGCTGGCCGAGATCGTCGAGCGGCTGTCGTTCGAGCCGCCGCGCGGGGTGATCGTGCGCTCGGCCAAGAGCGGGTTCATCGTCGGCGCCGACATCAAGGAGTTCGAGGGCTTCGAGAAGTCGGGCACGGTGCAGGACGCGCTGGAGAACGGCCAGCGGGTGTTCCAGCGCCTGGCCAGCCTGCCCTGCCCGACCGTCGCCGCGATCCACGGCGTGTGCATGGGCGGCGGCACCGAACTGGCGCTGGCCTGCCGCCAGCGCATCGCCACGCGCGATCCGGGCACCCGCATCGCGCTGCCCGAGGTCAAGCTCGGCATCTTCCCGGGCTGGGGCGGCTCGGCGCGCCTGCCCTACCTGCTCGGCGCGCCGGCCGCGCTCG
>QUBV01000047.1 GCA_014338185.1 Lysobacterales bacterium
GCGCGTGCGGCGCATGTTCGATGTCGATGCCGATCCACGCGCGATCGCGCAGGTGCTGCAGCGCGATCGCCGGTTGCGCGACCTGCAGCGGCGCTGGCCGGGCCAGCGCCTGCCCGGCGCGTGGGACGGCTTCGAGACCGCGGTGCGGGCCGTGCTCGGCCAGCAGGTCAGCGTCGCGGCCGCGAGCACGCTCGCCGCGCGCATCGCCGCTGCCTGGGGCATACCCTGCGCAGACGCCGCCACGTCCGGGATCGAGCGCCTGTTTCCGGCGCCGGCGGCGCTGGTGGAGGCACCGCTGGAACACCTCGGCGTCACCCGCGCGCGTGCGGCCACGATCCGCGGCCTGGCACGCGCGCTGCTCGACGGCCGCATCGACTTCAGCGGTGGTCAGGCGCTGGATGCGTTCGAGCGCGCGCTGGTCGCGCTGCCCGGCATCGGTGCCTGGACCGCGCACTACATCGCGATGCGCGCACTGGGCCAGCCCGATGCGCTGCCGGCGGCGGACCTGGTGCTGCGCCGCGCGGCCGGGCAAGGCCGCATCGTGAGCGCGCGCGAACTGGAGGCGATGAGCCAGTCCTGGCGACCATGGCGCGCCTACGCCGTGATGCTGTTGTGGCGCGCCAGCTGATCCGCGCCTGTCCATTCCCGCGCCCGCCGGCCGCGCGTGCCGCCGCGGCGCGACCCGTCCAAGGAGTCCACGATGCAATACAGCCACCTCGACACCCCGATCGGCCGCCTGCTCATCGCGGGCGACGACGATGGCCTGCGGCATGTGCGCTTCGACCAGCCCGGGCGCGATGCGGTGATCGAGCCGCACTGGCAACGCGGCCAGACCCAGCTGCTCGCCGCGCTGGAGCAGTTGCGCGAGTACTTCGCAGGCCGGCGCCGCGGGTTCGAGCTTGCGCTCGCGCCGCGCGGCACGCCGTTCCGGCTCGCGGTGTGGCGGCAACTCGCGCGCATTCCCTATGGCGGCACGATCAGCTACGGCGAACTCGCGCGCCGCATCGGCAATCCCGCGGCCAGCCGCGCGGTCGGTGCGGCCAATGGCGCCAATCCGCTGCCGATCGTGGTGCCCTGCCATCGCGTGATCGGTGCCGACGGCCGACTCACCGGTTTCGGTGGCGGCCTGCCCGCCAAGCAGTGGCTGCTGCAGCACGAGCAACGCGTGCTTGCGGCCCGCGTCGCGGACGCGTAGCGCGTCAGGCCGCCGGCGGATCGAAGATCAGCGGCGGCGTGGAATGCGAGGCGCGGTAGCTGCGCACGACGCTGCCATAGTGCACCACGCGCCGGATCGTGTACCAGGTGATGCGCGCGACGTCGCGCACCGGGCGGAAGTGGCTGCCGCGGAACTCGCCGTGGTAGCGCACGTCGATCGGCACCGACACCACGCCCAGGCCCTGCTCGCGCACCGCGGCGATGAGCAGCGCGGCCTCGAACACGAAATCGTCGGCGGCCAGCTCGGCCAGTTCGAGCGCGGCGCGCGGGTAGTAGCGCTGGCCGCTCTGGGTGTCGGCCACCGGGATGCCGCAGCCCCAGGAAATGCCCCAGTCGGCGACCGCGTTGGCGCGGCGGCGCGCCTTGGGCTGGCTGTCCTTGTTGCGGATGCGCGCGCCGATCACGATGTGTCCGGGATGGGCGCGCGCGGCCGCGAGCAGGCGCGGGATGTCCTGCGCCAGGTGCTGGCCGTCGCCATCCATCGCGATCACCGCGTCGAAGCCGAGTTCACGCGCCTTGCGGAAGCCATCGCGCAGGCCCTGCCCCTTGCCGAGCGGACGCGCGTGGCGGATCAGCGTGATCGGCAGGTCGGCGATGCGCTGCACGGTGGCGTCGGTGGAGCCGTCGTCGATCACGATCACGTGCGGACAGATCGCGAGCACCGACTCGACCACGCCGCGGATCGCCAGCTCCTCGTTGAGCGCGGGGATCACCACCGCGATGCGATCGGCCGTGGTCGCGCTCATCCAAGGATCTCCAGCTGCAGGTGCCGATCGCCGCCGGCATCCAGTTCGAGTCGGGTGGGCGCGGCGCGCGCGAGCGCCGTGAGCAGCGCGAGGCTGTCGGCCGGCGCCGCGGCCGGCCGCGCCTGCGGGCACAGGCGCAGGCGCAGGTCGCCCTGCGCGGGTGCGGGCGTGAGCACGAGCGCGAGCGCATGTGAGGTCGTCGCGCCCAGCACCTGTGCGAGCGGGCCGTCGGCCGCGGCTTCGTAATGCGCGAGCAGCACCGGCTGCTGCTCGGCACAGGCGAGCGCGGCGGCTTCGAACAGGCCGGCGGCGAGCGTGCCCGGGCCGGCCGACAACGCGCTCGAGGCGGCATGGCACTGGGTGGCCAGGGTCCAGTAGCCGACCGCGGCGTTGTGCACGGAGTTGTGGAAGCGGGTGGGCGAGAGTGCGCGCGGATCGGTCGCGAGCGTGGCGCACATCTCGTGCGAAATCGCCACCTCGCCATGGGCCGAGGCGAACACGCATGGCAGCTGTGCCGGATCGAGCGAGGCCATCGCGCAGGCCTGTGCGGCCGCTTCGCACGCGAGCAGCACGGTCGGTGGCGCACGCCGGCGCTCGCCCGCGGCCAAGATGCTGGCCGGTGGCCGCGGTGGGGCGGTACCGGCCGTGGCTTCGCCGCGCAGCCATGCGCGCAGTTCGGGCCAGCCGCCATGCCCGGGCTGCCAGCAGCCGATGCCGCGCACGCCGGTTTCGAGCGCGCTCATGCGCCGCCTCCCGCGAAGGCGAGCACGCAGTTGTTGCCGCCGAAACCGAACGAATGGCTGAGTGCGACGCGCAGCGCTCGGTCCTGGTTGTCGAGCGCGAGCTGCGGTCCACAGGCGGGATCGGGTGTGTGCGTGTTGAGCGTGCCCGGCACCAGTGCGTGTTGCAGCGCGAGCAGCGTCAGTACCGCCTCGACGATACCGGCGGCGCCGAGCGTGTGGCCGGTCCAACCCTTGGTCGAACTCGCGCGTGTGGTGGCCGGGAACAGCCCCGCCACGAGCGTGGCCTCGACCTCGTCGTTCTTCGCGCTCGCGGTGCCGTGCAGGTTGATGTAGTCGATGTCCACGGGCGTCAGCCCCGCGCGCGCCAGCGCAGCCTCGATCGCCAGGCGCGCGCCCAGCCCCTGCGGATGCGGCGTGGACATGTGGTGCGCGTCGGATGACTCGCCGTGGCCGAGCAGGCGCGGCGCCGCCGCGTTGCCGCGGTCGGCGCGTTCGAGCAGGGCGAAGCCGGCGGCCTCGCCGATCGAGATGCCGTCGCGCGCGACGTCGAACGGGCGGCACGGCTGTGGTGACACCAGTTCGAGCGCGTTGAAGCCGAACAGCACGCTGCCGCACAGCGAGTCGACGCCAGCGAGGATCACCGCATCGACCAGTCCGAGCCGCAGCAGGCGTTCACCCTGGGCGAAGATCTTGGCGCTGGATGAGCACGCGGTCGACAGCGTCAGCGTCGGCCCACGCGCGCCGATCAGCTGCGTGAGCAGCAAGCCGAGCGAATGCAGGCTGTGCAGCTGCGGCGCGGCGAGCGATGCCGGGAAACGCCCTTCGACGAGCCGGGCGTAGGCGTCTTCGGTGGCACCGATGCTCGCGGTCGAGGTCGCGCACAGCAGCGCCACGCGCTCGGCGCCATGGCGCTCGACCGCGGCGCGCGCGGCGTCGAGGAAGCCGTCGGTGTGCAGGCCCAGCCATGCGAGCCGGTGGTTGCGGCTGTCCATGGTCCGCAGTGCCGGTGGCAGCTCGACCGCGTCGAGCCCGTCGACGCGACCGATCGCGCAGGGCAGCGGCGCGCGGGTGAAATCGTTGGCGCGCAGGCCGCTGCGCCGCGCGCGCAAGGCATGCAGCTGTGCCTGCCGGCCCTGGCCGAGCGCGGTGGTGGCGGTGAACGCGGTGATGGCGAGCGGAGCGATGCGGCTGGGCACGTGGATGCCACGGCGAAGTCGTGGTGCGCATTATCGCATGGCGTGTGCGCTGCGCCGTGATGGCCGCCGGCTACACTGTGAACCCTTTCGCAGCACGGATCGACCGCCATGGGCCCAACAGGCGCCGACCATGCCGCCACACCGGCCGTGCCGGATGCGCACATCGCCGCGGTGCGCGGCTTCTTCATGGAGTTGCAGGATCGCATCTGCACCGCCCTGGAGCAGGCCGATGGCGGCGCGCGTTTCGTCGAGGATGCATGGCAGCGCGAGCCGCAGCCGCAGGCGGGCACGCTCGCCGGCCACGGACGCACGCGCGTGCTCAAGGAGGGCGCGGTGTTCGAGCAGGGCGGCGTGAACTTTTCCGCGGTGTCCGGCTCACGGCTGCCGGCCGCGGCGAGCGCGCATCGCCCGGAACTGGCCGGCGCGCCGTGGACCGCGATGGGTGTGTCGCTGGTGCTGCATCCGCGCAACCCGTACCTGCCGACCACCCACATGAACGTGCGCTTCCTGCAGGCGCACGTGGCCACGAGCGCGCGCAGCTGGTGGTTTGGCGGCGGCTTCGACCTGACCCCGTTCTATCCGTTCGACGAGGACATCCGCCACTGGCACGCGGTCGCGCGCGCGGCGCTGGCGCGGTTCGATGCGGACCTGTATCCGCGCTGGAAGCAGTGGTGCGACGAGTACTTCCACCTCAAGCACCGCAACGAGACGCGCGGCGTGGGCGGAGTGTTCTTCGACGACCTCGACGCGGGCGGCTTCGAGCGCTGCTTCGGGATCACGCGCAGTGTCGGCACGGCCTTCCTCGAGGCCTACCTGCCGATCGTGCAGCGGCGCAGGACCATGCCCTGGGGGGAGCGCGAACGCGAGTTCCAGCTGTACCGGCGTGGCCGCTATGTCGAGTTCAACCTCGTGTACGACCGCGGCACGCTGTTCGGACTGCAATCGGGTGGCCGCACCGAATCGATCCTCATGAGCCTGCCGCCACGCGTGCGCTTCGAATACGACTACCGCGTCGCACCGGGCAGCCCGGAGGCGCGCCTGGCCGACTACCTGCGACCGCGCGACTGGCTCGGCGACGACTGAAGGCCTGCCGCATCGACGCTGCGCGCCCGCGCGGCGGCGAGCGGGTGCGCCGCCCGCTTCGCGGTGCCGGTGTGGACGCGCACCGGTCGGACACGGCACCATGCGGGGTTGGGTTCACTCGCGTCGATGCTGATGGACGAGACGACGTTCCGCGATCTGCTGGCACGGCACTGGACCGGCCTGTTCGACCCGCGCACGCTGGAGCGCGGCGCCGACTACCAGCGGCGCGGCCTGGTGCTGGAGCTGCGCTACCAGGACGATGTCGGCGAAGGCGTGCTCATCGGCACCGTGCAGGGCTCGGCGCGCGAGCCGTACCTCGCCGGCGTGCGGCTGGCCTGGGATGGCGTGCGTGCGCACCTGGACAGCTACTGCACCTGCCCGATGCAGGAGTCGTGCAAGCATGTCGCGGCAACCATCCTGCACAAGCTGCGCAGCAGTGCCGGCACGGCCGAGGGCGCGCTGGCGCCGCCGCAGCTGGGCGCATGGAAAAGCTGGCTCGACACCCTGCGCAGCGACGGCGGCGAGATCGCGGCCGAGGCCGCCGCGCCGGGCGCGCAGTCGCTGTGCGCGATCCTGTTGCGCAGCGATGGCAGTCATCCGTTGCCCGCGCTGCAGGCGCAGGTGGTGCGGGTGCAGCCGGGCAAGCGCGGTGGCTATGCGACGCCGCAGCCGCTGCAACCGTCGTGGGCCGATCCAGTGCCGTGGCGCGGCCTGGATGCCACCACCTTCCAGCTCGTCGCGGGCCTGCGCATGCGCGCACCCGCGTTCGGCGGCAGCGGCGGCTGGTTTCGCCTGGCCAACAATGCCGACGAGCCACTGGTGGAAACGCTGCTCGCGTCGCTGCCCTGCTTCTTCGACAAGGTTTCGGCGGGACGGCTCGCGCTCGGGCCCGCGCGCGCGCTGCGCATCGGCTGGGAAGCGCGCGACGATGGCACCCAGAAGCTCGCACTGAGCGTGGATGGTGCGCCGTCGGCGCGGCTGCTCAAGGTCGGGCATCTTTGGTACTTCGATGCATCGGCGCGCGAGCTCGGTCGCGTCGATGGCGACGTGCGCCTGGCCGAGGCGGTGCTGCGCGCGCCGCCGTTGCTGCCCGAACAGGTGCCGCTGCTCATGGAGCGCTGGCGCGACACGCCGCTGCTGGCGGCCTTGCCGCGCCCGGCCGAGCCGGTGGTGGAGAAACTGCGCGCGACACCGGATGCGGTGCTGTCGTTGCGCGTGGTGTCGGCCTATGGCGCGCCCGGACGCGCCTACCAGGCCGGCGTGGCGCGCCTCGCCTTCGACTATGGCGGCATGCGCCTGCCCATGTATCCGGCACCGGCACGCGAGCGCCGGCGCCAGGGTGAGCGCGTGGTCGAGGTGACGCGCGACCGCGCGCGCGAGGGTGCCGCGATCGAGCAGCTCGAAGAGCTCGGCCTCGTGCCTGCCGAGATGCGGGCCTCGCTGCGCGGGCTGCCCGCGGCCGCGATCGACGACAACGATTTCGTGCTGGTGCAGGGGCGTGGCCAGATCGCGGGCGCCGACCAGTTGTTCGCGCTGGCGCCGCGCCTGCGCGAACTCGGCTTCCGGCTCGAGTCGGGCGAGGGTTTCCCGTTCGAACTGCTCGATGCGCCCGACGGCTGGCAGTTCGACATCGACGAGGACGCCGGCAGCGCGTGGTTCGACCTGCGCCTGGGCATCGACGTGGCCGGCCAGCGCATCGACCTGCTGCCGGTGTTGCAGCGTCTGCTGGCCGACCCGCTGTTTCCGCTCGCCCCGCGCAAGGGCGAAGCCGCCGATGCGACCTGGCTCGTGCCGATCGATGCGCGGCGGCGCATGCCATTGCCGTTGGCCCAGTTGCGCGCGTTGATCGCGCCGCTGCTGGAATGGCTGCAGGGACCGCTGCGCGAGCACGCCGGTGCACTGCGCCTGCGCCGCGCGCAGGCGGACGTGGTCGAGGCGCTCGCGCCCGCGCTGCCCAAGCCGTGGCGCGGTGGCGAGCGGCTGCGCGAGCAGATCCAGCGGCGCAACCGCCAGGCCGAGGCGGTGGTCGAACCGGACGGCTTGCGCACCACGCTGCGTGGCTACCAGCGCGACGGCCTGGCCTGGCTCGGCTTCCTCGCCGAGGCCGGGCTCGGCGGCATCCTTGCCGACGACATGGGGCTGGGCAAGACCGTGCAGCTGCTCGCACACCTGCTGGCCGAGAAGCAGCGCGGCCGCCTCGACCGGCCCGCGCTGGTGCTCGCGCCGACCAGCCTGGTCGGCAACTGGCGTGACGAGGCCGCGCGTTTCGCGCCCGCGCTCAAGGTGCTGGTCGTGCATGGCCCACAGCGCCATGGCCTGCACGAGGCGATGGCGCGGCATGATCTGGTCATCACCACTTACCCCTTGCTGTTGCGCGACCACGCCCAGCTCGCCGCGCAGCCGTTCGCGGTGCTCGTGCTCGACGAGGCGCAGGCGATCAAGAACGCGCGCAGTCGCGCCGCCAGGCTGGTGCGCGAGCTAGATGCGCGCCAGCGCATCGCGATGACGGGCACGCCGCTGGAGAACCACCTCGGCGAGCTGTGGGCCTTGTTCGACGCGGTCGAGCCGGGCCTGCTCGGCGACGACAAGCACTTCACGCGCTTCTTCCGCAGCCCGATCGAGAAACACGCCGACGGCGAGCGGCAGGCGCGCCTGAATCGCCGCATCGCACCGCTCATGCTGCGCCGGCGCAAGGAGGACGTGCTGGCCGAGCTGCCGCCCAAGACCGAAGTCGTGCGTCGCATAGAACTGGAAGGCCGCCAGCGCGAGCTGTACGAGACCCTGCGGCTGGCCCAGCACCGGCGCGTGCTCGACGAGATGCGCAAGCGCGGCCTCGCCCAGAGCGGCATCGTGGTGCTGGACGCGCTGCTCAAGCTGCGCCAGGTGTGCTGCGACCCGCGTCTGGTCAAGCTCGATCGCGCGCGCAAGGTCAGCGAGAGCGCCAAACTCGATTCGCTGCTGGAGATGCTCGACAGCCTCGTCGCCGAGGGTCGGCGCGTGCTCGTGTTCAGCCAGTTCGCGCAGATGCTCGCATTGATCGAGCACGCGCTGGTCGAGCGCAAGCTGCCGCACCAGACGCTCACGGGCGACACGCCGGGCACGCAGCGCGCGGCCTTGGTCAAGCGTTTCCAGCAGGGCCAGGCACCGCTGTTCCTCATCAGCCTCAAGGCCGGTGGCGTCGGCCTCAATCTCACCGCGGCCGACACCGTGATCCATTACGACCCGTGGTGGAATCCCGCGGTCGAGGCGCAGGCCACCGACCGCGCCCATCGCATCGGCCAGGACAAGCCGGTGTTCGTCTACAAGCTCATCTGCGCCGGCACGGTCGAGGAAAAGATCCAGGACCTGCAGCAGCGCAAGGCCGAGCTCGCGCGCGCAGTGCTCGAAGGCGGCAGTACGCAGGCCTTGCGCTTCGACGAAGGCGACATCAGCGAGCTGTTCGCGCCGCTGCAATAGCGCGGCCGGAGGCGCCGCGCCGCTACAATCGCGCGATGGATGTCTCGCACCTGCTCGACGGGCTCAACGACGCCCAACGCAGCGCGGTGACCGCGCCGCCCGGCCACTATCTCGTGCTCGCCGGCGCAGGTTCGGGCAAGACGCGCGTGCTCACCCATCGCATCGGCTGGCTGGTCGAGGTCGAACGGGCCTCGCCGTGGTCGGTGCTCGCGGTCACCTTCACCAACAAGGCGGCCGGCGAAATGCGCGCGCGCAGCGAGCAGCTCGTGGCCACGCATGCGCGCGGACTCACCATCGGCACGTTCCACGGCATCGCCCACCGCCTGTTGCGCCGCCATTGGCGCGAGGCCAACCTGCCCGAAACCTTCCAGATCCTCGATGCCGACGACCAGCAGCGCCTGGTCAAGCGCGTGCTGCGCGAGCTCGGCGTGGACGAGGCGCGGTTTCCGCCGCGGCAGGCGACCTGGTTCATCAACGCGGCCAAGGACGAGGGCAAGCGCGCGGGCGCGCTCGATGCGGGACACAACCCCGCCCATCGCGTGCTCATCGACGTGTACCGCGCCTACGAGGCGGCCTGCCAGCGCGGCGGACTGGTCGATTTCGCGGAGCTGCTGCTGCGCGCGCACGAGCTGTGGCTGCGCGACGCGGCCCTGCTCGGCCACTATCGAGAACGCTGGCGCCACCTGCTGGTGGACGAGTTCCAGGACACCAACACCCTGCAGTACGCCTGGCTGCGCGTGCTCGCAGGCGACAGCGGCCGCCTGTTCGTGGTCGGCGACGACGACCAGGCGATCTATGGCTGGCGTGGCGCACGGGTCGAGAACGTGCAGCATTTCCTGCGCGATTTTCCCCAGGCACGCACGCTGCGGCTGGAACAGAACTACCGGTCGACCGGCACCATCCTCGCCGCCGCCAATGCGGTGATCGCGCACAATCCCGGCCGGCTTGGCAAGCAGCTGTGGACCGCCGACGCGGCGGGCGCGGCGATCGACCTGTACGCGGCCTACAACGAACAGGACGAGGCGCGCTACGTGGTCGAGCGCATCGCGACGCACCTGCGCGACGGCGCGCGCGCCAGCGACCACGCGATCCTGTACCGCTCCAACGCCCAGTCGCGCAACTTCGAGGAACAGCTCAGCCAGCGCGGCATCGGCTATCGCGTGTATGGCGGCCTGCGCTACTTCGATCGTGCCGAGGTCAAGGACGCGCTGGCCTACCTGCGCCTGGCCGCCAACCGCAACGACGATGCCGCCTTCGAGCGCACGGTCAACACGCCGCCGCGCGGCATCGGCGAGCGCACGCTCGACAGCCTGCGCCAACGGGCGCGCGCGAACGACATCTCACTGTGGCAGGCCGCGCTGGCCGAACTGGCGCAGGGTGCGCTCGCGGCACGCGCAAAGGGCGCGCTGCGCGGGTTCATCGAGCTCATCGATTGCCTCGCACGTGACTGCCTCGTGGCGGATGCCGCCACGCCTGCGGACGACGCGGCCGGAGCGGACGCTGCCGCCGTGCCCGCGCCGCTCACGCTGGCCGAGCAGGTGGAGCATGCGCTCGCGCGCTCGGGCCTGCGCGACTGGTACGAGAAGGACGCCCGCGGCAGCGCCGAGTCGCGCGTGGAAAACCTCGACGAGCTGCCCAACGTCGCCGCGCGCTTCCAGCGCACGCCCGAGGACCTGGAGGCGGGGCTGGACGAGCTGGCCGCGTTCCTCGCCCATGCCGCGCTCGAAGCGGGCGAGGGGCAGGGCGAAGCCTGGCAGGACTGCGTGCAGCTCATGACCCTGCACTCGGCCAAGGGCCTGGAGTTCGCGACCGTGTTCCTGGTCGGACTCGAGGACGGCCTGTTCCCGAGCCAGAAATCGCTCGACGAGCCGGGTCGGCTCGAGGAGGAGCGGCGTCTGGCCTATGTCGGCATCACGCGCGCGCGGCAGCAACTCGTGCTGTGCCACGCCGAGTCACGCCGCCTGCATGGCGTGGAGTCCTATGCGCGGCCATCACGCTTCCTCGGCGAGATCCCCGCCGAACTGTTGCGCGAAGTGCGCCCGCGCGCGCAGGTGAGCCGGCCGGCGTGGACGGGCGGCGCGGCCGCGGGCGAGGCGGCCGCGCCGTTCCGCCTCGGGCAGCGGGTCAGCCACGCGAGCTTTGGCGAGGGCGTCGTGCTCGGCTACGAGGGCGCGGGCGCGCATACGCTCATCGAGATCAATTTCGCCGCTGCGGGGCGCAAGCGCCTCGTGCTCGCCTACGCCAATCTGAACGGCTTGTGAGCACCATCGGCACGCTGCGCGCGTCCGGGTGATCCACGGCGCTGCGGACATGCGCGTAGGATGGTTGCGCGCATCCGGGCGCGTTTGCATGGGAACCTGCCGTGAAGCCATCACCGATCCAGTCACGCCACTCCGCGGCGGACGCCACCACCACCGACCCGGGCCGTCGCGAGCTGTTGCGCGGCCTCGTCGCCGGCACGCTGGCGGGCGCAACCGGCCTTGCGTTGTCCGGGTCCGCGCGCGCGGTCGACGTCTATCCGCCACTGCCGGGCATGCTCGAGGCGATGCCGGGCAGCTGCCGCGCCAGCGGCATGCGCCTGGACACGACGCTGCCGGTGCTGGATCCACTCAATGACATCAAGGCCTTGTTCGACATCGGCGTCACCCTGATTCCGGGCATCGGCGGACCGTTGCGCATCCTGCTCGACCTGTTCTGGCCCAGCGACCAGCCGGACATCACCGAAGTGATCATGCAGCGCGTGCATGCGCTCATCGACACCGCGATCCGCGATGTCGTGCTCGACGACCTCAGCGACCGCATCGGCCACGCCGGCAGTGCCTCGCAACCGCCGACCGGCCTGTGCGGCGCACTGCAGGTGTACGCCGGTCATGTGCAGGACTACATCGAAAACCCCACGGCCGACACGCGCGACACGCTCAAGAACGCCGCGATGGACCTGCACCAGACCTTCGTGAGCCAGGCCGGCCAGTTCGCGCCCGCCACCGCGCCCTTCGACGACTGGCAACAGCAGGTGTTGCCGTGGTTTGCGCAGTTCGCGAACCTGCACCTGCTGTTCCTGCGCGACCTGGTCTGGCACGGCGCCGCGACCGGCATCGACGGCAAGCCCGGCTACGGCTTTGCCGATGATGGCCCCGGCAGCACGATGGACACCTTCCGACGCTACTTCAGCGAGCAGCGCAGCCAGTACAGCGCCTATGCGACCCAACAGCTGGCGGCGATCGCGAGCAGCCTCGAAAGCCAGTACCAGTCCAAGCGCGGCGACTACGAGGACAACAGCCCGTGGGGGCTGGAGGAGTACATCATGGTCGCCACCGGGGCGTGGTCGGCCAAGAAGAAGCAGAACATCACCAACAGCCAGATGGTGCACCTGGTGCAGGACTATCGCGACCTGTGGCAGGTCATGGACGATCCCGCCGGTGGCCGTGTGCGCCTGGTGCGTGAACTCGTGTATGGGCCCTACGGCGCGCCGGACCTGCAGGACCTGGGCTTGCCGGGCGATGGTTCGGGCAGTCCGCCCGACGTGCCGGGCCTGCCGCCCTCACCTGCGGGCGCGCTGACTTATCTCGCGGTCGCCACCGGCGCCTTGGTGCGCAAGGGCAAGCGCAACTTCGACTTTCCCAGCGCCGTGGTCATCTTCCGCGACGGCGACACGATCAGCCAGCCGCCGTACATGAGCTACGGCGTGGCGCTGGATGACGCCCACGGTGGGCCGATCGTCGGCATCGTGGTCACCAGCGGCCACTATGCGAGCCGCACGTCCAATCCGTTGTCGAATTTCGACAACACCGCGGGCTACCTGATCAGCCGCCTGCAATTCACCCAGCGCAACGGCGCGGTGTCGGCCACGCCGGGCGCGAATGGCACCGGCCGGGAAATGAAGGGCTACGCCGACGAAACCGTCGATGTCCCCAGTGGGCACATGCTGTCGGGTGTGTACGAGGCGAGCACGGTGCGTGCGTTCTACAAGGGCCTGGGATTCCAGCCGACGCCGCTGACCTACCACAGCGTCGGCAGCATCCTGTTCGGCGTGCGCATGATCGATCCCGACCTCAAGGTCACGCCGTCGCTGCTCAAGAGCGTGTACGTGACGATGCCGGCCGCCGACCTGGACGCGGTCCACGCGCTGCTGCTGCAGTCGTACCGGCAGCGTGGTGCCGCGCTGTCCGCACCGCTGGCCAGCGCGTGGCTCGCGCAGCTGGAGGCGTTGTGGGAACGCTGGGACTGGGACGGGCAGCGCGAGCTGTTCAACCGGCGCATCGCCGCTGCGCGCATGCGCTGAGGCGAGGCACAAGCGCCCGCGCCACGGGTCGCCCACAAGACAACGGCGCCGTCACCGGCGCCGTTGTCGTCGCGACCCCTGAGTGCGCTTCAGCCGCGACCGCGGGGGCGGAACTCGGCGATGCGGCTGTCGATCGTGTCGAGCAGCGGTTCGATCGCCTCGCGGGCCTTTTCTGCGGCATTGAGGCTGGTGAAATTGACCTGATCGCCGCCGCTGCGCCACATCACGCTGCCGTCGGACACGCGGTAGGCGCGCACGCCCAGCTGCACCGTGTACAGCGTCGAGGCCTGGCCGTAGTAGGTCATCACCTGCGAGCCCACCGGGCGTGCATGCACGAACACCACCGCGTCGGCCTTGCCGGCCAGGCGGCGCAGGTTGGGCGCATCGCCCTGACCGCGGCCGCCCTCGATCACGCGGAAGCCGCGGCGTTGCAGCAGGTCGACCAGCGCATCCTCGGCCGGACCCGAGATCACGTCATCGCCACTGGCAATCACGGCGATGGTCGGCACGCGCGGGCGTGGCGGCGCGGCCGGCTGGCTCGGCGGCGTCGCGATCGCGACCTGCTGGCCCTTGGCCGCGGCATCGGCGGCGGCCTTGGCGGCCGGCAGGTCCTGCAGCGCCTCGGCACCTGCCTGCGAGGCGCGCGCAGCGGGTGCGCCGGGGTCATCGGTGGTGGCGGGTTGCGTGGCCGCGATGCTGTCGCTGCCCGTGGCAGCCGGCGAGCTGGTGCTGGCCGGGGTCGTGGACTGCGGCGCGGTCGTGGGCGCGATCGGCATCGTGGTGGCCGGGACCGCCGTGGACGTTGCCGGTGCCACGGTCGTGGTGGTGGGCGTCGGGGTGCTGGCCACCGTCGCGCTCGGCGCTGCGGGCTGGCCGAACAGGCCTGCGAGCAGCGGCACGCGATCGCGCATCGCCCAGGCGCCACCCACGACCAGCAGCAGCGCCGCGGCCGCGATGGCCCACGGCAGGGCCGAGCGCCGCGGCGCCTGGCCGTGCACGGCAGTGGGCTGGCCGAGCACCGAACGGTGTGCGGATGCGCCGGCCACCGGCGGTGGCTCGGGCTGGCCGCTGGTGGTGATGCGTGTGTTGGCCTGCGCGCCCAGCGCGGGCATCGGCGTGCGCGGCGTCTGCGGCAATGCCACCTGGCCCGACACCGGGGTCTTCTGGCCGATCATCGTCGCCGCTGCGGCCGACATCTTGGTCTGGATCGTGATCGGACCGCCCTTGGCCACCAGCGGATGCTTGTTGAGGTCGGTCACGACCTCGTGGCAGTCCTGGTAGCGGTCGGCCGGGTCCTTGGCGATCATCTTGGCCAGGATCGCCGCAATCTGCGGATCGACGTCGGCGTTGAGCGAACGCACGTCGGGAATCTCGGCCTTGACCACTTCGAGCATGAGGCCGAGCGGGGACTCGTCGTTGAACGGCATCTTGCCCGTGAGCATCTCGAACAGCACGATGCCGAGCGAGAAGATGTCCGAACGCCGGTCGACCGGCTTGCCCAGGCACACCTCGGGCGACAGGTAGCCCGGCGTGCCGACGAACTCACCGGTGGTGGTGAGTTTCTTGGACAGGTCCTGGTTGGACAGCGCGATGCCGAAATCGGCGATCTTGACCGCGCCGCGGCTCGTGATCATGAGGTTGCCGGGCTTGATGTCGCGGTGGATCACGCCATGGTCGTGCGCGGTGGCCAGACCGAGCGCGGTCTGCTGGATCACCTTGGCTGCCTGCTCCACGGTCAGGCGATGGTCGCGCTTGAGCATCGAGCCGAGCGATTCGCCCTCGACGAACTCCATCACGAAGTAGGTCTGGCCCTCGTCCTCGCCGATGAAGTAGATCTGGATGATGTGGGGATCGTTGAGCGCAGCCATGCTGCGCGCCTCGCGCAGGAAGCGTTCCTTGACCCCGGCGTCGTGCGCCAGCGATTCGGCCAGCACCTTGATCGCGACATAGCGATTGAGCGAGGCCTCGTAGCCCTTGTAGACCACACCCATTCCGCCGCGGCCCAGTTCGGCGACGATGTCGTAATGGCCCAGACGCGTTTTCATGACCTTCCTCCGCTGCTGTGGGAGGGCGCTCGGCAGTCTTGTGTCGGCTACCCCCGGCGGCCCCGAGCGCCAGCGACCCGATGGGCCGGCGGCGGTGGGTGACCGTTGCGAAGCATGCTACACCGCCCCCGCAGCAGCGTGTTCGGAACCCTTCGACCCCGGCTTGGGCGCCTGGATCACGGCGCAAGCGTGACCGGCTTTGCATTTCCTGGGGGGTGGCCGGGCCGCGCGCGGGTCGGACGCCGCCGCGCCGCCGTCCCCGCGCAGCGTCCCCGCGCCCTGACGGGCCCGGCTTGGTGGCGTCAGGCAGCCACGTCGTGGTGCTTGCCGCGGAACGGGCGGTACCACGCGCGCAACGCGGCCACGTCGGCCTCGACGTCGCCGCTGCTGCACCGCGGCGTGCCGATCACGATGGTGCGCCGCGGGTAATCGAAGGCGACCGGCAGGATCGGCACGCCGGCGGCATGGGCGATGTGCCAGAAGCCGGTGCGCCAGCTCGCCACGTGCCGGCGCGTGCCCTCGGGCGCGAGCGCGAGCCACAGTCGCGGCGAAGTGGCAAAGCGCGCCACCATCTGCTCGACCACGCCGTGCGCGCTGCCGCGGTCCACCGCGATGCCGCCGAGCGTGCGCAGCAGCCAACCGAGCGGTCCGACGAACAGTTCGCGCTTGCCGACGAACGCGACATCGGCACCGAGCGCGACCTTGGTGATGAGTGCCCACCAACCATCCCACCACGAACTGTGTGGCGCCGCGATCAGCACCAGGCGCGGCAGGTCCGGGAACGTGCCTTCGATGCGCCAGCCGCAGCGGCGCAGGTACCAGGCGCACAAGCGGCGCCCGCCGTGCTGTGGCAACTGCGGCATCGCCGGCGGCAACGCGGGCGCGGGCGGCGCCGCTGTCATTCGTGGCTCCAGCCGCCCCGACTGCGATTGCGCTTGATGGCCGCGCGCGATTTCTTGGCCTCGATGCGGCGTTCGCGCGAGGCCCGCGTGGGCTTGGTCGCCACGCGCTGGCGCGGCACCACCAGCGCCGCACGAATGATTGCGGCCAGCCGCTCACGTGCGTCGAGCCGGTTCTTGCCCTGGTCGCGGAAGCGCTGTGCCTGGATCACGATCACGCCATCGGCGCTGATGCGGCGGTCACGCCGCGCGAGCAGGCGCGCGCGCAGTGCCTGGTCGAGCGCGGTCGAGCGCATGATGTCGAAGCGCAGTTCGACTGCGCTCGACACCTTGTTCACGTTCTGCCCGCCCGCGCCGGTGGCACGCACGAAGCGTTCGGCAAGCTCGTCCTCGGCGATGCGCACGATGCCGTCGATGTCGAGCATGATCAGGCCGCGCCCTGTGTCAGCCGCCCCCCTGCCGCAGCAGCCGCTGGGCTTGCCGATACGAATGGACCAGCTTGTGGACCAGGGTATCCGCCTCATCGTTGCGGCCTTGCTGTTGCAGCTGGGCGACCTGGTCGCGCGTGCTTCGCAGCATGGCGGCGCAGCCCTCCGCGTAACGCGACAGGCGCGCATTGAACGGTCCCTGGGCCGTTGCCGCCTGCACATCGCGGCAGATGTTGTCAGCCTCGGCCAGTGCCGAAATCGTGTCGGGCATCGGCGGTTCGGGCTCGACGGCCTCGGCAGGCGGCGCGGCATTCGCGGCCGGACCTGCGGCGGGTGCCGCCGTACCCGGCGCCGGTGTCGACGCGGGCGGTGCTGCCGCCGGTGCCTGCGCCAGTGGTATCCCGCCATTGGCCAGATACAGCTGCAGCGCGCGCGCAGCCACTGGCGATGTGGTGACGTCGGCGAACGTGAACTTGTCGGGATTGCGCGTAGTGTCGGCGAGCCACAGGTCCAGGCGCCGCCGACATTGCGACTTGGCGGCATCCGTGAGCGCTGCCGGGGGCAAATCGCGCGTCAACGCGACATCGCCTGCGTGCGCGCTCAGGCACTGCACCGCGATCGCATCGAGCGGACGGTTCGTGCCCGTGGCACTGGTCAGGCCACCAGCGTGGAGCAGCGTCACCAGTTGGGCATCATCGGGCGCGCGCTGGCTGCACGCGGACAGGGCGAGCAGGACAAGGATGATCGCAGGGCGGGTCATGGACAGTCTCCGTACAAGTTCGAGTAACCAGGAAGCGGCAATCAGGGTGCGGCCGTGGCGTCGACCGGATGGATCCGAGGGCATCAGCACCACAGGCACGCACAGCCCCGGGGCGCGCCAGACAGGCGTGTCGAGCAAACCAGCGGCGCGCGCAGGCAGGCCCCATCGCGACGCGATGTGACCGGGTCCGCGGGGCATGAGTTCCGCGTCATCGGGCAGGCGATGCCGGCAGGTGCCGGTGACGCGCGCCGGGTTGGATCCAGGTCCGCATGGTGTGGATTCTACCTGCGCCGCGCGCAAAGTGGCCTTCAGATGCGGCTCAGGCGGGCTTGCCTACGGTGCAAGGCTGGTTCCATGGGTGGGAAGCACGGCATGCGGCACTGGTTCGTCGCCGGGTTGGGTGTGGTCGCGTGGCTGCTGGTTGGCGTGGCCACGGCGGCCGTGCATGAGACCAGTGGGCAAATGCCCTCGGGTGCGTGGTACCGCATCGCCGTGCCCGATGGCTGGCGCGCGGGCGACACGCTGGTGGCCTACCAGCATGGCTTCGATTTTTCCGCGCCGGATGGCCCTCCCGACCTGGGTCCGCTCAAGGACATAGCCCTCGCCGAGGGCTATGCGATCGCGGCCACGAGTTATCGCACGCGCGGCTGGGCCGTGTTCGATGCGATCGACGACAACCGCGATCTGGTCGCACTGTTCACGCGCGAGTTCGGCGCGCCGGGCGACCTGTTGCCATTCGGCGGCTCGCTGGGTGGCCTCATCGCGCTCAGGCTGGCCGAGGCCGACGGCCTGCCGCCCGTGCGCGGCGTGTATGCGATGTGTCCGGCCGCCGCCGGGGCGCGGCTGTGGGACTACGCGATCGACCTGCGGTTGGGCTACGAGGCGATCTGCGCGGGGGCCGGCGAACTGCGCCATGGCGCGCAACCGCTGTGGTGGGCGTTCGACCTCGGCATGATCCCGGCCCATCTGGGCGACATGTCCGACCTGGGCGGGCTCGTCGACAACGCCGTGGTGCTCGACACGTTGCTGCAGCTCAACCGCTGCACCGGCATCAACCTGCCGCCCGCGCAGCGCAGCACCGACAAGCAACGCCGGCTCGCCCAGCTCAAGGCGTTCAGCCGCATCGACGACGAGCAGTTCCTGCTCACCAACATCGGCTACGTCACCTTCGGCCTGTCCGATCTGGTGCGCGCGCCCGGCAAGCTCGACGGGCGCAATCCGTTCACGACCGTGGGCGTGGACTATGGTGACGACCCGCAGGTGGCCGCCAACATCCTGCGCCTGGTCGCCGATGCCGGCGCCGCGCAGGCGCTGCATGCGGCGTCGGACTTCCGTGGCCGGGTGGGCGAGGCGCGCATCGTGTCGCTGCACACGAGCCGGGACCAGCTCGTGATCCCGGGCAACCAGGAGTTCATCCGCACGCAGGTGCCGGCGACGCAGTGGGTCAGTGCGATCGTGGCGGAACAGCAGCCCAGCCACTGCGGTTTCAACGCGGCCGAAGGCCTGGCCGGCTGGGAGGCCTTGCGGGCGTGGCTGGGCGGCGCGCCGCAGCCGGACGTGGCCAGTCTGCAGGAGGCCTGCCAGTTGCTGGTGGCGCGCGGCATCGCCGCCGGCCCGTGCAGGTTCGATCCGGATGCGCAGTGGCTGCCGTTCGATGCGGTGGTGCGGCCGCGCGCGACCGAATCGCCATCGCCGCGCGGCCATTCGAACCATGCGGTGCCTGCGCGGCGGCCACCGCCTGCGCCGGCCATGCGCGCGCGTCAGTCCTTGACCGGATAGGTCTGCACGGGCTCGTCGCGGCGTGGTGCGCCGGGCTGCGCGGGGCCGGCAGCCGATGCGCGGCCGCAATGCCAAGCGGCGAAACTTTGCTCGCCGCTGCGCGGTTCACCCAGTGGCTGGATCGTGTCGGCACCGATGCTCGCGGCGTGGTTGCGCGCAAGCACGTTGAGTTCGTCGCGCACCTTGAGGTCGTTGCGACTGACCGGTCCCACGTGGTCGAGCACCGATACCGTCACGCGGCCCTTGTCGACGCAGTCGACCACGCTGCCCGTCCACACCGTATGCACGGCGCGCCCGCCCGAGTCCAGGCGGATGCCCCAACTGCAGGCGCCCAGCAGCAGCGTGGTGGCGAGCATGAAAGGAAGGCTGCGCGGCATGGACGGGTCTCCAGGGACTGCGCGCGATGGTTGCAGGTTTCGACTGAATCGGTGGTGAGGCCGCCCGCTCGCCACGGGCGGCCCCAGGCCGCGACTCACGGCACGGGCTTGCCGTTGGCGTCGAGAATCTGCACTTCGCCGAGGCCAAGCTTGCGCACGGGTGCCTCGATCTGCTTGAGGTCACCGACCACCACCCAGGTCAGGGCATCGGGATGGATGACTTCGCGGGCCGCCGCGCGAACCTGATCGTCGGTCTGCGCCTCGATGCGTGCCTTGAGTGTGGTCACGTAGTCGTCGGGACGCTCATACAGGACATTGCTTGCCAGCGCGCCCAGCACCGCCGAGGTCATCTGGAACGCACCCGGCAGGGCGCGCACTTTCCCCACCTTGATCTTGTCGATCTCGGCGTGGGTGAGGGGCCGGTCGCCGTTGACCTCGCGCGCTTCGCGCAGGATCTCGGCCAGTGACGGCGCGGTCTTGTCGGTCTGTACCGGCGCATACAGCATGAAGGGACGCTGTCCGATCGCGCTGCTGAGGAAACTGCCCGCGCCGTAGGCCCAGTGCTTGTCCTCGCGCAGGTTCATGTTCAGGCGCGAGGTGAAGCTGCCACCGAACGCTCCGTTCATGGTTTCGATGTCGAGGTTGTTGGGCGCCTTGGTCGAGGGCGCGACTTCACCGGCGAGAATCATGGTCTGTGGTGCGCCGGGCTTGTCCATGAGGAACACGCGCGGTGCCTTGGGCAGCGGCACCGCGGCGATGTTGCGCGCAGGGATCGGTGCGGCCGGTGCCTGCCAATCGCCGAACACTGCATCCAGCTGCGGCAGGATGCGCTCGAGCGTGGTGTCGCCCGCGACCAGGATGGTGACGTTGTCGGCCCGCACGTAGTCGCGCACGAAATCCTGCATGTCCTTCGCGGCCAGTGCCTTGATCGAGCTCTCGTCGCCCGAGCCCGTGAACGGAATCGCATAGGCGTGGCCCGCGCCATACAGCAGCGGTGGCAACGCGCGCAGCGCCAGCGCCATCGGCTGGGTCTTTTCCTGCGCGATGCGCGCCAGCCACTGGCCGCGCACGCGCTCGGTGTCGGCATCGCGGAAAGCCGGATTGCGCACCACGTCGGCAAACAGTGCCAGCGATGGCTCCAGCTGCGAGCTCAGGGCATTGAGGCTGGCCGAACTGCTGTCCAGGCCGGCGCCGGTGGACACGATCGCGCCCAAGCGCTGGCTGCGCTTGGCGATCTCCACCGAATCAAGCGTGGTGGTGCCTTCATCGAGCATGCCCATGGTGAACGAGGCGGTGCCGAGCTTGCGGCCCTGGTCGGCGGCATAGCCGCCGCCGAACAGCAGCTGCACGTGAACCACCGGAATCGAGTGGCGCTGCGCGAGCAGCACCGCAATACCGTTCTTCAACTTGCCGCGTTCGATCGCCGGATAGCTCAGATCCGGGTAGCGGGTGACCTCGGGCACGCCCTTGCTGCGGTCCACGTCCGACTTTACGGTGCGAAATCGTGCCTTCGGCGGCAGCTTGGCGGCGGGTCGGCCGCTGGTCGCGGGCAGGCCCGCGCGTTCGGTCTCATCCTCGAACACGGGTTTCTCGCCCGGCTTGGCAGGAATCACCGTGAGCGTGTAGTCGCCGCGGCTGAGCCACTTGCGCGCAGCCGCGAGCACGCTCTGCGGCGTGGCCGCATCCAGTTGCGCGAGGTCGCGGCGGTACGCGCCCGGGTCGCCGCGGTAGACCTGGCCTTCGGCGAGGATCGCGGCCTTGACGTTGACGTTCTCGAGCGGGCGGATGAAGCGCGCCTTCGCGTCGGTCCTGATGCGTTCGAGCTCCTCGGCGGTGGGTCCGTCCTTGAGGAAGCGCTGCCATTCATCGGCGATCGCGGCCTCGACCTTGGCCGGATCGACGCCGTTCTTGACGTTGGCGCTGAGCTGGAACAGCGAGGCCAGTGCAAAGGGTTGCACCTCGACCGAGACCGAGTCGACCAGCTTGTCCTGATACACGAGGCGCTGGTACAGGCGCGAGGTGCGGCCGCCGCCAAGGATCGATGCGGCCAGTTCGAGCTGGACCTCGTCGGGGTCGGCCAGGTCGGGCACGTTCCAGGTGCGCACGATGCGCGTCTGCGCCACCGTGTCGACCATGCTGTCGCGGGTGGATGTGGTGCGCGCGGCGACCCATGGCTGCTGGCGTGCGACCGGCGGACCCGCGGGGATGTCGCCGAAGTAGCGCAGCATCTTGTCGCGGGCCACCTCCGCGGTGATGTCGCCGGCCAGCACCACGGTCACGTTGGCTGCGCCGTAGTAGTCGGTGAACCAGCGCTTGACGTCGGCGAGCGATGCCGCGTCGAGATCCTTCATCGAGCCGATGGTGTCGTGGTGGTAGGGATGGTTGGCCGGGAACACGTTGGCCGACACGCGCTGGTCGACGCGGCCGTAGGGCTGGTTCTCGCCCTGACGCTTCTCGTTCTGCACCACGCCGCGTTGTTCGTCCAGGTCCTTCTGCCCGATCGCGCCGAGCAGGTGGCCCATGCGGTCGGACTCCATCCACAACGCCATGTCCAGCGCAGTGGTCGGCACGGTCTCGAAATAATTGGTGCGGTCGTACCAGGTGGTGCCGTTCATGTCGGTCGCGCCGACCAGTTCGAACGGACGGAAGAATTCGTCGCGATGGTTTTCCGACCCCTGGAACATCAGGTGCTCGAACAGGTGGGCGAAGCCGGTCTTGCCCTTGGGCTCGTCGGCCGAACCGACGTGGTACCACACGCTGACCGCCACCACGGGCGCCTTGTGGTCCTCGCTGACCACCACGGTCAGGCCGTTGGGCAGCGTGAAACGCGTGAACGGAATGTCGACGGAGTCGCTGCCGGTGGCAGCGTTCACGCTGCCGAAGCAGAGCGCGGCGAGCAGGGACAGCCAGAACTGGCGCATGGAGGGGCTTCCTTGTGCAGGGGGAGGAACGCAGCAGCGCGGCGAGACTACGGGGCCGCCGGCCTACGCGCAACGCACGCAAGTCACGGTCAGGCCCTGACCCCGCCCGGGCCCGCGAGTTCCCGTCGTGCCCACAGGTGCGAGGCGCGCCGCCGATGAACCTGCGGCCCGGCGCATGCCTTGGGTCCGCGCGATGCGTGCGGCCATAATGCGACGTGCTCCACGTCGTCCTGCACCAGCCGCAGATTCCACCCAACACCGGCAACGTGATCCGGCTGTGCGCCAACAGTGGCGCCGCGCTGCATCTGCTGCGGCCGCTCGGCTTTGCGCTCGACCATGCGCGCATGCGGCGGGCCGGGCTCGACTACCACGAGTTCGCCGAGCTCGCGGTGCATGAGGATTTCGCCGCTTTCCTCGCCAGCGTGCGGCCACGGCGCGTGTTTGCGTTGTCCACCCGCGGCGCCACGCGCCACGACGCGGTGGCTTATGCGCCGGGCGATGCACTGCTGTTCGGCTCGGAAACAGCGGGTCTGCCGCAGGCGCTGCTCGATGGGCTGCCCGCCGAGCAGCGCCTGTACCTGCCGATGCGGCCTCACAACCGCAGCCTCAACCTGTCCAATGCGGTTGCGGTGGTTGTCTACGAAGCCTGGCGCCAGCTCGGCTTTGTGGGCGCCACACGCTGAGCGCCACGCCGGCCACCGCCTGCCGTGACCGCAGCGCGGTTCGCTGCGGCTCCAAACCGTCGCGCAATCACGTCCACCACGATGACTCGATGCGCGCATCGCGGTCGCGTGGATCGCGCCCCGTACACTGTCCGCGACTGTCCGCGGGCACTTGCACGCACCCGGCCTGCGGGCATCGCGACGCATGGGCCGGACGCCCGCCGCAGTCAGGCGCAAGGACCGCGGTGGCGCTGCATGAGCGCGGTTTTTGCGGTGTTTGCGCGGGATTTTCACCACTGCGGCTGCCTGATGCGCGCAGGCGCAGCGGCGTGGCATCGGCGATGGCGCGGCGCGTTGGCATCGCGGTCACGGCGTTGGCACGACCCTTGCGAGAGGCATGTCGAAGCCCTTGAAAAGGAGTACGCCATGAACCTGCATTCCACCCTCGCCTGCGCCGCCGCCATGGCCGCCACGATCGCCACCCTGGCAGTGCTCGCGCATCCGATCGATGCCGCCCGCACCATCACGATCGACGTCGACGAGGCGCCGCCCGTGGCCGCGACCTTGCTCCCCACGCTGCGTGTGAGCGCCGATCCGTCCGGGCTCACGCGCGTCGAGCTCGGCGCCGAAGAGCCGTTGCCGGTGGTGTTGTTGCCGACCGTGCAGGTACGCGCAAGCCTGCAGCGCGACAGGCCCGGCACATCACGCGCGGCGGTGCGGCTGGCGGCGCTGCCGGCGCAGGGCGGCATGCGCGCGGACCGCGCCAACTGAAACGAGGTGGACTGTTGTGGGCCGGTGCGCGATGCGGCAACGGCGCGCCGGATCTCAGCGGTACTCGGGTTTCTGTTCGCGCGCGAGCAGTGCGGCCATGCCCTCGGCGGGCGTGAGTTCCTCGTGCAGCACCTTCTGCACCAGCGCGGTGATCGGCAGTTCCACGCCATGGGCATCGGCGAGCTTCATCACCGTGTCGACCGTCTCGATGCTCTCGACCACCTGGCCGATCGCGGCCACCGCCTGCGCCAGTGGCGTGCCCTGGCCCAGCGCGAGGCCGAGGCGACGGTTGCGCGACAGGTCGCCGGTGCAGGTGAGCACGAGGTCACCCAGGCCAGCCAGGCCCATGAGCGTCTCCGCGCGCGAGCCCAGCGCCGCGCCCAGGCGCAACATCTCGGCCAGTCCGCGCGTGATGAGGCCGGCCCGGGCATTGAGGCCCATGCGCATGCCGTCGGCGACACCGGTGGCCACCGCGAGCACGTTCTTCATCGCGCCGCCGAGTTCGGCGCCGAGCACGTCGTTGCCGGTGTAGGCACGGAACCGCGGCGAATGCAGTTGCAGCGCCATCGCCTGCGCGAACGCCGCGTCGGCGCTGTGCACCGTGAGCGCGGTGGGCAGGCCCTGCGCGACCTCGCGTGCGAACGAGGGGCCGGTCACCACCGCCGCGGGGTGCCCGGGCAGATGCTGCGCGACCAGTTCGTGCAGGAAGCGCCCCGAGCCGGGATCGAAACCCTTGGTGGCCCAGGCGATGCCGGTGCCCGGCGCCACCCACGGCACGATCGCCACGAGCAGGTCGCGGAAGGCATGGCTGGGCACCGCGATGAGGATCGTGCCCGCATCGCGCACCAGCGGTTCGAGCATCGCGCTCAGCTGCAGCGGCGCGGGCAGTTCCAGGTCGGGCAGGTAACGTGCGTTGTGGCGTGTCCTGGCCATGTCGACGACGGCCTGCGGCGTGCGACCCCACAGCGTGGTCGGCACGCCGTTGCGCGCAAGCTGCACGGCCAAGGCCGTGCCCCACGAGCCCGCGCCCAGCACCGCGGTGGCGGCGGCAGTCACCACCTCACCCCGTCACCAGCGCGGGCACACCCGTCACCCCCGGCTCGCCTGCGCACGCCGATCAGGCGTTGGCGACCTGCGCGCCGGCGCCTTCGGCCTGGCGGCGCATCTGCTCCGCGTACAGCGCGTCGAAGTTGATCGGTTGCAGGAACAGCGGCGGGAACCCGCCACTCTGCACCAGGTCCGAAATCACCTGGCGCACATAGGGGAACAGCGCGTTGGGGCAGTAGCTGCCAAGGATCGCATTGCGGCTGGCATCGTCGAAACCGGCCACGCCGAAGATGCCGGCCTGCTGCACTTCGGCGAGGTAGGCGGTCTTGTCGCCGACCTTGCAGGTGGCGGTCACGCTGAGCACGACCTCGTACACGTCCGGACCGAGCACGTTGGCACGCTGGCTCAGGTTGAGCTCGACGTTGGGCTGGCCCTGCTCCTGGAAGATCTGCGGTGCGCCGGGCGCTTCGAACGAAACGTCCTTGATGTAGATGCGCTGCAGGTTGAGTTGCGCCTGCGGCTGGGTCTGGCCGTCGGTGGCGCCGTTGCTGCTTGCCATGGGTATTGATCCTTGCGGCGGGGAAAAGACGCCGATTATCCCATGCCTGCGCCGGCCGCGCACGCGCGCCGCGCCGGTGCGGTCAGCCGCGGCCCTTGACCAGCGGCATCTGCGCCTCGCGCCACGCGGCAATGCCGCCATCGAGCCAGAACACCTTGGCATAGCCGGCCTTCTTGAGCCGTGCCGCGACCTGCGCCGCGGTGTGGCCGCTGCGGCACACCAGCGCGATCGGCGTCTCGCGCGACTTGGCCAGTTCCTTGTTGTCGGGGTCGACCTGGCTGGGCAGCAGGTGGCGCGAGCCGGGCACGTGGCCCTTCTCGTACTCGGCCAGCGCCGAGATGTCGATCACGAGCGCATTCTCGCGGTTGATGAGCTGGGTCAGGCCGGCCGGCGTGAGCGCGGCCCCGCCGCGCAGGAAGCGCTGCATCTGGGTCACCAGCAGTGCGCTGAGCACGCCCACGAACGCGAGCGTGAGCAGCAGGTGGTTGCCGAGGAACTCGGGCAGGCGGTGGATGAACTCGGACATGAGGCGCGCAACAACCGGGACGGTTGCCGATTATCGCGGATTCGGCGCCCGCCGGCACCCGCGGGCCGGCGCGCCGCTGCGCACGTTCAGTCGCGCTGGGTGATGTCGGGCAAGCCCGACACCAGCCACCAGTGCTTGCCCGCCTTGTCGTACTTCCACACGCGCCGGTCGACGATGCTGCGCGCCACCTGGGTGTTGACGTTGAGCAGGTCGAGCCGGACCACCTGGCGCACCTCGTCCGCACTCACCGCCACGGGCTGGCTTTCGTCGTAGTTGCTCACGCGCACCTGCTTGAGGCGCTCCAGCTCCAGCGAGCTGACCGGGTGCTCGGCCTGGATCTTGGGATCGATGAAGCCGACGGCCTGCTCGTACTCGCCCCAGCGGATCGCCGCCGCATAGGCACGCAGCGTCTCGTTGAGGATGGTCTGCTTGGAGCGGATTTCCTGGTTGGCGCAAGCGGCCAGCAGCGCCAGGGCGATGATCAGCGGAACGGACCGGAGCAGGCGGCGCATGCGGATTCTCCGTGCGGGATGCCGACGATTGTGCATCAAGCCGGGCGGCCGCGCCCACCACCCGCACGCGTCATGCGCGCGGCACCGCTGCCGGCTCAGGCCGCGGCCGCATCCGTGCGCAGCGCGACGAAGCGGGCGCTGAGCGTGGCCGCCTCGCCGCCGTCGGGCAGCGGCACCGTGCACTCCACGCGCAGGCGCGCCTTGCCGCGTGCGGCCAGCGTGTCGAGGAAGGCCGCGCAGGATTCGCCCGTGGCCGGCCGCGCCTGGCAGCGCAGTTCGCCCCACACCGGTGCGAGGTAGCGGATCGTGCTGTCCTGCACGTAGATGTCGCAGTCGAGGTCGCGCCCGGCCACCGCGAGGCGCAGCACGCCCCAGCCGGCCAGTGTCATGAGGCTGGCCAGGCTGCCGCCAAAGGCGCAGCCCTTGTCGTTGATGTTGGGCGCCAGTGGCGCGGCCAGGGTCAGCGACTCGCCCGCATGCGCGACCACACGCAGCGCCATCGCGCGGGCGAGCGGGATTTGGGCGAGCAGTTCGCGCTCGAGCGCGGCGGCGGCGGTGGGCATGCGTGGCGACCCGGTCATGAGGTGGAGGCGCGGCCCGCGGCCGCGGCGAGCCGCGCATTATCATGCGGACGCATGCCTGCCACCAAGCCCACGCCAGCCGTCGCGCGCTCGCTTGCCAACGCCACCGTGGTGCTCACGCGCCCGGCCGGCACGGCGCGCGCGCTCGCGCGGCAGGCGCGCCAGCGCGGCGCGACGGTGCTGCTGCTGCCGGGCCTGGGCCTGAGCATGCGGCGCGAGCCGGCCGTGCTCGAGGCGCTGCGCGCGGC
>QUBV01000048.1 GCA_014338185.1 Lysobacterales bacterium
GGGCTGGCCTTGCAGGCGCGCGAGCGTGGCACGCGCGAGCGCGGCGCGGGTGCGCGCCCAAACGTCGCTGCGTGCCTGCGGCGCGAGTACGCGCGCGATCAGCGCCTGGGCCGGATCGCCGTCGCCGTGCAGCGCGAACCACTGCGCCAGCGTCGCGGCCACCCGCAGCGCCGCGGGCGACTCCGGATCGTCCTTGCCGGCCCAGGCACGGCTGGCCGCGTCGAGCGCGGCGCGCGCCGCACGCGTGGCTTCGCCCGCGTCGATCGATGCCTGCGCGAACAGCACCTGCGCGTCGGCGGTGCGTGGATCATCGCTGCCGTAGCGGGTTGCGAACTCCGCCGCGAGCGTGCCCAGCACGGGCAAGGCCGCATCCAGCTCGCCGAGCAGGAGCTGCCGGCGCGCGAGTTCCAGCCGCACCGCCGCGTACTCGCCACTGTCGCGGCCGTTGATCCGCTCCTGCATGGCCAGCGCCTGCGCGAGCACGCCTGCGGCCTCGTGGTAGTGGCCCAGGTCATCGAGGATCACCGCCTTGCGCAGCTGGAACAGCGCGGCGAACGGCGCCTGCTCGCCATGCGCTGCGCGGGCGATGCGCAGCGCGTGGTCGATCTCGGCGAGCGCGGGCTGCACCTCGAAGCGGCGCGCGCGCGCCTGCGCGCTGCGGGAATAGGTCATCGCTGCGCCGACCGACTCCAGTTGCTGCTCGGCGGCGTATACCGGCAGCGTGAGCTCGCAGTTGCGCACCGCCTCGTCCAGCTCGCCGCGGTTGGCCAGGATCAGGCACAGGTTGTGGTAGGCCGCGTTGAGGCGCTGTCCGGGCGCGTCGCGCAGCGCGAGGTTCATCGCCAGCGTGGTGCGCGCCGAGCTTTCGGCGGCGCGGTAGTTGCCGGCGCGGTTCTGCGCCAGTGACAGCACCATCCAGGCGTTGGCGATCGCCTGCGAGCCCGCGGGCGTGAGCTGCTGCGCGAGCGCGAGCGAACGGCGTGCGGCGTCCTCGGCTTCGCTGGCGCGGAACTCACCGTTGGCGAGCAGGTTGGCCAGCGCCTCCAGGCAACGCGCCGCGGCGATGCGGTCGTCGACCGCGGGCGACAGGTTGAGCTCGGCCGCTTCGCGCATGAGCCCGGCGGCGCGGTTGTTCGCATTCATGTGGCGATAGGCGTTGCCGACCGCCTCGAGCAGGCGCGCGCGTACCTGGGGCTCGCCGGTGAGTTCGCGCTGGATGCGCTCGGTGCCGGCATCGAGTACGTCGCGCGCGGTGAGCTCGCTGTGCAGCGAGTGGTTGAGGTTGGAATCGCTCGCCGCGAAGATCGAACTGAGGAAGGCGGTGACGCGCTCGGCGGTGCGGGCCTGTGCGCGCGCCTCGCGTTCGGCCAGCACGGTGCGCCAGGTGAAGCCGCCGGCGACCGCGGCGAGCGCCATGGCCATCGCCAGCGGCCAGCGATTGCGGCGCAGGAAGCAGCGCGCGCGATAACCCCATTGCCCGCGCCGCGCCAGCACCGGGCGCGCGGCGAGGAACAGGCGCAGGTCCTGGGCCAGCTCGGACACGCTGGTGTAGCGTTGTTCGGGTTCGCGGCGCAGCGCCTTGAGCACGATCGCATCGATGTCGGCCGGAATGTTCCGTGACGGCACTGGCGCCGCCGCCGGCTCGCGGGTGCCGCCGTCGGCGCGATGGCTGCGGCTGGGCGGCGTGACCTGGCCCGACACGATCGCGTTGGCGCGCTCGTGCTCGGTGCGCAGGTGGTCGAACGGCCGCACGCCCGTCAGCAGTTGATACAGGATCACACCCAGCGAGTAGATGTCGGTGGCGGTGCCCAGCGGCTCGCCACGGATCTGCTCGGGGCTCGCATAGGCGCGCGTCATCGCGTTGAGCACGGTGGTGGCATTGCCGCCGACCTCGGCGTCGAGCAGGCGCGCGATGCCGAAATCGAGCAGCTTGGGTTCGCCCGCGGCCGTGACCAGGATGTTGGCCGGCTTGAGGTCGCGATGGATCACCAGCCGCGCGTGGGCGTACTCGACCGCGGCGCACACCTTGAGGAACAGCTCGATGCGCCCGCGCAACGTGAGCTCGCGTTGCGCGCACCAGCGGTCCAGCGCCAGGCCGTCGACGCATTCCATGGCCAGGAACGGCATGCCGTCGTCGCCCACGCCCGCATCCACCAGATGGGCGATGTTGGGATGGTTGAGCGCGGCGAGGATGCGGCCCTCGGCCATGAACCGCGCGCGTTCGCCCGCGGCGGGTGCCGCGCCGGTGCGCAGCAGCTTGAGCGCGACGCGCTGGCGCACGCTGCCATCGTCGCGTTCGGCCAACCACACCTGGCCCATGCCGCCCTCGCCGAGGCGCTCGATGAGCCGGTAGTGGCGCGGTGCGTTGCTGCCGACCTGCGCGGCGCCCAGGTCGTGGCGCAGCGCTTCCACGCCCTGCAGCTGGGGCAGGGTTGCATCATCGTCGCGCTCGGCCGCGGCCAGCAGCCATTGCACTTCCTCGCGCAGCGCCGCGTCCGTGCCGCAGGCGTCGGCCAGCTGCGCCGGGCGCGCCGCGGGCGGCAGTTCGAGCAAGGCATGCACGATGGCCTGGGCGCGTTGGTAGCGTTCACCGGACGAAGCCATCGCGGCGGCTCAGGGCGCCAGTTCGCGCTGCAGCCACGCGCGCGCCATGCGCCAGTCGCGCACCACGGTGGGGCGCGCCACGGCGAGCACGTCGGCGATTTCCTCCAGTTCCATGCCCGCGAAGAACTTGAGGTCGACCACGCGCGCCTGGCGCGGGCTGAGTTCGGCCAGGCGCTCGAGTGCGGCGTCCAGGCCGAGCAGGTCGCTGGCCGCGGCGGGCAGGTCGATGTCGTCGATCGCGACGCGCAGATCGGCGCTCGGCCGCTTGGCGGCCGCGCGGCGCCGCGCATGGTCGACCAGGATGCGGCGCATGGCCTGGGCCGCCAGCGCGGCGAACTGGGCGCGGTTGCCCGCCTGCAGCCGGCGCTGGCCGAGCAGGCGCAGGCAGGCCTCGTTGACCAGGGCGGTGGTCTGCAGCGTGTGGCCGTCGCGCTCGCCGCGCAGCGCGCGCGCCGCCAGCGTCTTGAGTTCGGCGTAGACCAGCGGCGTGAGCTGCGCGCGCGCGACCTCGTCGCCGTGGCCGCAGCGGTCGAGCAGCGCGGTGATTTCCTCGACGTCGAACGCTGCGCCCATCGTGGCTCCGGTGCTTCCAGCCCAGCGGCGCCGCGCCGCCGGCCGCGCAGGATAGCAATGATCCGCGCGCCGCTGCAGCCGTGCGCATGCAGGCGGCGGTCGCCGCCGCGTCGCGTCGCGGTTGTATAGTTCGGCACGCATCGGCGCTGCGCGCGCCGCACCCTTCCAGCCCCGGGTCGACATGTCCACCACCGAAGAACTCAAGCAAGCCGCCCTCGACTATCACCGCAAGAATCCCGCGGGCAAGATCAAGGTCACGCCGACCAAGCCGGTGGTGACCCAGCGCGAGCTGTCGCTGGCCTATTCGCCGGGCGTGGCCGCGGCCTGCGAGGAGATCGTGCGCGATCCGCGCGAGGTGTCCACGCTCACCGCGCGCAGCAATCTCGTCGCGGTGATCACCAACGGCACCGCGGTGCTCGGCCTCGGCGACATCGGCCCGCTCGCGGCCAAGCCGGTGATGGAGGGCAAGGGCATCCTGTTCCAGAAGTTCGCGGGCATCGACGTGTTCGACCTCGAGGTCAACGAACGCGATCCGGACAAGCTGGTCGACATCATCGCCAGCCTGGAGCCGAGCTTCGGCGGCATCAACCTCGAGGACATCAAGGCGCCCGAGTGCTTCGAGGTCGAGAAGAAGCTGCGCGAGCGCATGCAGATTCCGGTGTTCCACGATGACCAGCACGGCACCGCGATCATCGTCGGCGCGGCCGTGCTCAACGCCTTGCACATCGCCGGCAAGAAGTTCGAGGACATCAAGCTCGTGTCCACCGGCGCCGGCGCGGCCGGCATCGCCTGCCTCGACATGCTGGTGAGCCTGGGTGTGAGGATGGAGAACATCTGGGTCGCCGACCGGCTCGGTGTGGTGTGGCAGGGCCGCAAGCAGGAGATGGACCCGAACAAGGCCCGCTATGCGCGCGACACCGCCGCACGCACGCTCGACGAGATCATTGACGGGGCCGACGTGTTCCTCGGGCTGTCGGCGCCGGGCATCCTCACGCCGGCCATGGTCAAGCGTATGGCGCAGCGGCCGATCATCCTCGCGCTGGCCAACCCCACGCCCGAGATCCTGCCCGAGGAGGCGCGCGCGGCGCGCGAGGACGCGCTCATCGCGACCGGCCGCTCGGACTATCCCAACCAGGTCAACAACGCGCTGTGCTTCCCGTACATCTTCCGCGGCGCGCTCGATGTCGGTGCCACCGTCATCAACGAGGCGATGAAGGTGGCCTGCGTGCAGGCGATCGCCAAGCTCGCGCGGCGTGAGATGACCGACGTGGCCGCGCGCGCCTATGGCGGCCAGAGCCTGTCGTTCGGGCCCGACTACATCATCCCCAAGCCGTTCGATCCGCGCCTCATCGTCGAGCTGGCGCCCGCGGTGGCACGTGCGGCGATGGAGTCGGGCGTGGCGACGCGGCCGATCGAGGACCTGCGCGCGTATCGCGACAAGCTCAATGCGTTCGTGTTCCGCACCACGCTGGTGATGAAGCCGGTGTTTGCGCGCGCCAAGGCCGACCCCAAGCGCATCGTCTACGCCGAGGGTGAGGAGGAAACGGTGCTGCGCGCGGTGCAGCACGTGGTCGATGAAGGCACCGCGCAACCGATCCTCATCGGCCGGCCGGCGGTGATCCAGGCGCGCATCGAGCGCCTGCACCTGCGCATCAAGCCGGGCGTGGACTTCGAGCTGTGCGACATCGGCGACGACCCGCGCTTCAAGGACTACTGGACGCTGTACCACGAACTGCTGCAGCGTGACGGCGTGACCCCCGACAGCGCCAAGCAGATCGTGCGCTCGCGCGCGACCGTGATCGCCGCGCTCATGCTCCGCCGCGGCGAGGCCGACGGCATGATCTGCGGCATCGTCGGCCGCTACCACAAGAAGCTCGGCTACCTGCGCGGCATCATTCCGTTCGACCCGGGCGTGGATGCGCTGTCGGCGATGAGCGCGGTGTTCAACGAGCGCGGCGTGTTCTTCTTCCTCGACACCCACGCCGCGGTCGATCCCGATGCCGAGCACATCGCGCAGGCGGCCGCGCAGGCGGCGCTGCGGCTCAAGCTGTTCGGCATCACGCCCAAGCTCGCGGTCCTGTCGCATTCCAACTTCGGCAGCCATGTCGATGCCAGCGCGCAGAAGATGCGCCGCGTGGTCGAGCTCCTGCGCGAGCGCCTGCCGCGGGTCGAGGTCGAGGGCGAGATGCACGCCGACACCGCGCTGATCCCCGAGGTGCGCGAGCGGCTGTTCCCCAATTCGCGCCTGGGCGGCACCGCCAATGTGTTCGTGTGTCCGAACATGGACGCGGCCAACATTGCCTTCAACATGACGCGGGTGATGACCGACGGCGTGGTGCTCGGCCCGATCCTCATGGGCCTGTCGCGACCCGCGCACGTGCTGACTCCCGCGGCCACCGTGCGGCGCGTGTTCAACATGACCGCGCTCGCGGTGGTCGAGGCGCAGATCCGCGCCGCCAGCGCCGCCGCGCCCGGTGCCGCGCCGGCTGCCGATTGAACCGCGCCCGGGCGCTGCGCCGCGGCATCGGCAGGGGCGGGTCGGCGTGAAAAAAAACCGCGATCCGGGCGTGGAAAACCCGCGCATCGCGCCAAAAAAACGGATACGCTAGGCACAGCGACGCAAGCGATGCGCCGCGCTACCCCACGGAGAAACGATAACCATGGCTACATCCAAGAAGCCGGCTGCGGGCAAGAAGGCCGCGCCGAAGCCGATCACCGCGCCGCTTGGCAAGTCCGGACTGGTGGCATATCTGGCCGAGTACAGTGGCGTTGCCGCAAAGGACGTGCGCAGTGTGCTCGCGACGCTGGAGCAGGCGGTTGCCAATTCGGTGCACAAGAAGGGCGCTGGCCAGTTCACGCTGCCGGGCGTGCTCAAGATCACCGCGGTGAACGTGCCCGCCAAGCCCAAGCGCAAGGGCATCGATCCGTTCACCAAGGAAGAGCGCTGGTTCGCTGCCAAGCCCGCCTCGGTCAAGGTCAAGATCCGCGCGCTCAAGAAGCTCAAGGATGCCGCGCAGTAAACCGCGTCCGGTCCATCCATTGCAGTACACACACCGCCGGCCTCGCGCCGGCGGTGTCGTTTTGGGCCATGCCGCGGTGCGGCCCGGCGCGCGGACCGCGGGCCGGGTGCGTCGTCAGCCGCCCGCGCCGGGCGCGGCCGTGACCTGCAGTGGCGTGGACAGCGCCACTCCGGCTTCGCCCAGCTGCGCGAGGATCGTCAGCAGCAGTTCGCTGCGCACCACGGCCACGCGCCGCGGATCGGCCACGTAGGCCGCCAGCGCGAACACGAGGTTGCCCTGGCTGATGCCATCGAGCAGCACCGACGGTGGCGGGCGCACCAGCACTTCGGGATGGGCCGCCAAGGCCGCCAGCGCGATCCCGCGCACGCGCTCGGCGTCACTGGCCAGCGGCAGCGGCAGCAGCATGCGCACGCGACCTTCGGCGTTGGCCTGGGTGACGTTGCGCACGCTCTTGGTGATGAGTTCGGAGTTGGGCACGATCACGGTGGAGCGGTCGCCGAGCTGGATCTCGGTGGCACGCACGTTGATGCGGCGGATGTCGCCCTCGATGTCGCCGAGCACGACCCAGTCACCGACCTTGACCGGGCGCTCGACCAGCAGGATCAGCCCCGATACGAAGTTCTGCACGATCGCCTGCAGGCCGAAGCCGATGCCGACCGACAGCGCGCTGGCGATCCACGCCACGCGCTCCAGGCCCAGGCCGAGCGTGGCCAGCGCCGCGCTCACCGCGAGCACGATGCCGAGCCAACCCAGCAGCGTGGTGATCGACTCGCGCATGGCCGCGTCGAGCCGGGTCGTCGGCAGGTAGGTGCCGCGCAACCAGCGCTGCACGCCGCGCACCAGCGCGATGCCGACCACGAGCACGAGCGCGGCGCCCAGCACCATCGCCGGGGTGAGCGACAGCGAGCCGATGCTCAGCACGCCGCCACGCGCCACGATCTTGCCGACCAGTTCGCTCGGATCGGCGCCCAGCGGCGCGAGCACCGCGAGCACGCCGAGCATGAGCGCGGCCACGCGCAGCGCGCCGGTGCCGAGCACCGACCATTGGTCGAGCGTGTGTTGCTGCAGTCCCAGCGTGCGCTGCAGCCAGGCGCTGCGCGAGTGGATCGCGCCCGCGAACAGGTCCTCGATCACATGGACCAGCAGGTACAGCAGCGCAGCCACGATGATCGCGCCGACCATCTGCTGGGCGATTTGATAGGCCAGGGCGATCCAGCCGCCGAGCGCGCAGCCGAGCACCGTGACCACGGCCAGCCACAGCAGCGCGATCACGCCACCCATCCAGGCCGGGCGTGCAACCGCCTCGGGCGGCGTGGTGGCACGGTGGGTCGCGCGCAGCAGGCCCCAGCCGATCACCAGCGCGTACACAAGGCTGAGCCCGAGGCTGCCGAGGATCGTCGCCGACACTCCCACGCCTGCGAAGCGATAGAAGAACCCGACCAGGAACGCCAGCGCGACCGCGCCGCCGAGCAGCCACGGCAGCGCGCGCAGCCGCAGCGCGATCGCATCGTCGATCGGCGCGAGCCGCCATGAGGGGTGGCGCGCCGACAGCAGGCCGCTGCCGAGGCCGGCGACGAAGCCACCCCACAGCATCGCGCGGGTGAGCGCGCCGCGCAGTCCCTGGTCGCCGTCAGCGGCGCTCGCGCCCGCGGTGCTCCAGTGCAGCAGGATCCAAGTGCCCAGCCACGCGCACAGCGTGGTGCCGGCCGCGATGAGCAGCGCCGCGAGCGAGCGGCGCAGGCGCCCCGCCGGCAGGCGCATGGCCACGCGCGGCACCAGCATGCGGCGGACCAGCCACGGCAGGCCGAGCAACACGGCCAGGCCCGCAGCCCCCGCGCCGGCGGCACGCGCCAGGTTGGCCGATGCGAACACGCCGGAGAGCGCAGCGTGCGCCTGCGCAACCAGCGCGGTCAGCGCGGCGCGGTCACGGTCGAAGGTGCCGGCCAGTTCACGCCAGAACGTGGGCGTGAGCGGCGCGGCGGTGCGCTGGGTGAGATGGCCGAGGAAGCTCGCGCGCCGCGCCTGGGCCAGCGCCGCCGCAAACTGCGAGGTGTCGACGATGACGAGTCGCGCGCGTTTGATGTCGGCGTCGATCGCGCTGCGCTCGCGTTCGAGTTCGCGCCGCTGCGCGCCGATGTCGGCCGCCTCGCGACCGCCTTGCTCCGGCAGCGGGCCGAGTTCGTCGATGCGCGCATCGAGCGCGGCGAGCGCCGGCGTGCGCTCATGGATGAGGGACTGCGCGCGCTCGACGAGTTCGTTGTTCTGGGCGCGCAGGGCATCCAGCCGGCTGGCGTCGAGGTCGCCGGCCGCGAGCTGTTGGTTGAGGTCGGCCAGCTTCTGGCGCGCCTGGTCGAAGAAGCCCGCGGAATCGATCGATTCGGCACGCGCGCCCGCCACGCACAACGCGAGCAGCAGGCCGAGCAGCGGGATGGAGATGCGCATCGGGTCATCATCGAAGGCCGCCGCGCAGGCGTCAATCGCGCCGCGCGGCGCAGCTGGCGACGTGGGCCTGCGCCGCTGCGCGCGCGTCCGTGTCGATCGTGGCCAGCGGCTCGGGCGGCGCGGATGGACAGCGCGCCCGTCCGTCGCATGCGCAGGCGCGCCCGCGCCAGGCAGGCGCCGTGCGCCCGCCCTTGCGCCCGTGCATCGCCGGCCGCGCGACCGGGTCCGGAATCAGACCTTGATCGGGTTGGGCTTGTCCGGATCGAGCTTGTACTGCTTGATCGCGCGCGCCACGTCCTCGGGGTTCATCTCGCCGTCGGCGGCCAGCGCGCTGATCGCGGCGTGCGCGATCCAGTAGCGGTCGATCTCGAAGAAGCCGCGCAGGTGCTCGCGCGTGTCCGAGCGGCCGTAGCCGTCGGCGCCCATCGCGACGAAGCGGCGTCCCGCCGGCACGAACGCATGCAGTTGGTCGGTGACCGCACGCACGTACTCGCTCACGGCCACCACCGGTCCCTTGTGCTCGGCCAGGCACTGCGCCAGGTGCGACACGCGCGGCTGCTTGGCCTGTGGATGCAGGCGGTTCCAGCGCTCGCAGTCGTAACCGTCGCGCGCGAGCTCGGTGTAGCTCGGGCACGACCACACGTCGGCCTTGATGCCGAAGTCGGCATCGAGCAGTTCGGCGGCCTTGAGCGCTTCCAGCACCGATCCGCCCGCGGCGAGCAGCTGCACGCGCGGGATCTTCTTGTTCCTGGCGGCGCCGGCGTCACGCAGCAGGTACATGCCCTTGACGATGCCGTCGTAGCAGCCTTCGGGCATGTCCGGATGGACAAAGTTCTCGTTGGTGGTGGTGATGTAGTAGAAGACGTCCTGCTGGTCCTCGAACATCTCCTTGACGCCATGGTGCAGCAGCACCGCGACTTCGTAGGAGAAGGTCGGATCGTAGGCGCGGCAGTTGGGCACGGTGCCGGCCATGAGCTGCGAGGCGCAGTCCGAGTGCTGCAGGCCTTCGCCCGGGAAGCTCGCGCCCGCGGTCGCGCCCACGAGGAAGCCGCGTGCGCGCTGGTCGCCCGCGGCCCAGATGAGGTCGCCGATGCGGCGGAAGCCGAAGAACGAGTAGTAGATGAAGAACGGCAGCATCGGCTGGTTGGAGATCGAGTAGCTGGTGGCCGCCGCGATCCACGACGACACGCCACCGGCTTCGGAGATGCCCTGCTGCAGCACCTGTCCTTCCTTGGCCTCGCGGTAGTACATGAGCTGGTCGGCATCCTGCGGGCGGTACTTCTGCCCTTCCGGCGCGTAGATGCCGATCTGGCGGAACATGCCTTCCATGCCGAAGGTGCGCGCCTCGTCGGCCACGATCGGCACCAGCCGCGGGCCGATGTGCTTGTCGCGCAACAGCAGGTTCATGCCGCGCACCAGCGCCATCGTGTTGGAAATCTCCCGCTCGCCGCTGCCCTTGGTGATCTGGGCGAAGCTCGCGAGTTCGGGCGCCTTGAACGCCTCGCTGGCCTTGCTGCGCCGCTGCGGCAGGAAGCCGCCCAGTTCGCGCCGGCGCTCGAGCATGTACTTGACCTCGGGCGAATCCGGGCCCGGGTGGTAGTAGGGCACTTCGGCCAGCTTGTCGTCGGGGATCGGCAACTGGAAGCGATCGCGGAAGTGGCGCACCGCGTCGTGCTCCATCTTCTTCTGCTGGTGGGTCGGGTTCTCGGCCTCGCCGCTGCCGATGCCCATGCCGTAGCCCTTGACCGTCTTGGCCAGGATCACGGTCGGCATGTCGGCGGTGTGCACCGCGGCGTGGTAGGCCGCGTAGATCTTGTGCGGGTCGTGGCCGCCGCGGTTGAGGCGCCAGATGTCCTCGTCGGACAGGTTGGACACCATCGCGAGGGTTTCGGGCGACTTGCCGAAGAAGTGCTCGCGCGTGTAGGCGCCGCCGAAGGCCTTGCAGGCCTGGTACTCGCCGTCCACGCAATCCATCATCACCTTGCGCAGCGCGCCGCTGGTGTCGCGCGCGAGCAGCGGATCCCAGTAGCTGCCCCAGATCACCTTGAGCACGTTCCAGCCGGCGCCGCGGAACACGCCTTCCAGTTCCTGGATGATCTTGCCGTTGCCGCGCACCGGGCCGTCCAGGCGCTGCAGGTTGCAGTTGACCACGAAGATGAGGTTGTCGAGCTTCTCGCGCCCGGCCAGCGAGATCGCGCCGAGCGATTCGGGCTCGTCGATCTCGCCATCGCCGATGAAGCACCACACCTTGCGGTCGGTGCGCGGCATGAGGCCGCGGTTCTCCAGGTACTTCCAGAACTGCGCCTGGTAGATCGCCTGGATCGGGCCCAGCCCCATCGACACGGTCGGCACCTGCCAGTATTCGGGCATGAGCCACGGGTGCGGGTAGGACGACAGCGCGTGGTGTGGCGCGATCACTTCGTGGCGGAACAGGTCCAGCTGCTCGGCGCTGATGCGGCCTTCGAGGAACGAGCGTGCGTAGATGCCGGGACTGGAATGGCCCTGGTGGAAGATCAGGTCGCCCGGGTGGTCCTTGGAGGCGGCGCGCCAGAAATGGTTGAAGCCGACGTCGTACAGCGTCGCGCTGGAGGCGAAGCTGGCGATGTGGCCACCGAGACTGCCCGGCTTGCGGTTGGCGCGCACCACCATGGCCATCGCGTTCCAGCGCAGGATGCAGCGGATGCGCCATTCCATGTGGGCATCGCCGGGCGACTTGGCCTCCAGCTCGGGCGGAATCGTGTTGATGTAGTCGGTGGTGAGCGGGAACGGCACCTGCCCGCCCGCGCGGCGCGTCTGCGCCACCATGCGCTCGAGCAGGAACTGCGCGCGATGGGTGCCGTCGGCGCTGATCACGCCTTGCAGCGCGTCGGTCCACTCGCGGGTTTCGCGCGGATCGAGGTCCTGGTCGAGGATGTCGGTGAGCTGGTTCATCGGTGGATCTCCGTCTGCGGCGGCGGGCCCGCGGCGCGGCGCCGTGGCGCGTGCGCTCTGGCAATGGGAAGCGGCAGTTTAGCGCACCGCGCAAGCCGGCGACCCGCAGCGACGTTGCACTGCGGCCGTCGGCGGCCACCACACAGGGTCCGGTGGCGGCCGCCGTGCGCATGTCGCCATTGGCGTATCGGCCTGCCATAGTGCGTATCCGCACGAGGGAGCCGCCGTCACGCTGCCGTGGCCGGGCTCGATTCCAGCAGGGGGAAGGCTCATGCGTTGGCGTGAAATGGCATTGGTGGTGGCAGTGGGCGTGATCGCGGCGGTACCTGCGCGCGCCGACCTGGTCGTCTACGACGACGCCTTGCAGAACGGCTTCGAGGACTGGTCCTGGGGTGGCGGCAGCAATTTCGCCAATCCGGCCCCGGTGCACGGCGGTATCGCATCGATAGCGTTGGCCGGCAACAACTACAACGCGATCTCGCTGGCCAAGCCCGGTGCCGGTTTCACGACCGCGGCGTTCCCGAGCCTGCGCCTGTGGGTGCACGGCGGCAGCGGCGGCAACCAGGCGTTGACGCTCGCCCTCGAAAACACCGCCCCGGCCGCCCAGGCCAGCGTCGCGCTCAACACCTACATTCCCGGTGGCGGACCGGCCGCCGGCACCTGGAAGCAGGTGACCGTGCCGCTGGCCAGCGCGTTTCCGTCCATCGCGCAGTTCGACCGCATCAACATCCAGAGCAACGCCGCCGGCAGCCAGCCGACCGTCTATTTCGACGACATCGCGCTGGCCAGCGCCACGCTCGACCCGATCTTCGCCAACGGCTTCGAGGGCAGCGCGCCGCCAGCCGGCAATGGCCTCGTGCAGGAGCAGAACGTCACCGTCGCCGGCATGCTGAGCGACCGCTTCACCTGGCGCGACAGCCTGGCCCGCCCGCGTGTCGCGGTGCTGGCGCAGAACAACGGCGCACCGGGTCCGGGTGGCGCGCGCGGCGGCGCGCTGCGTGAGTTCCGCTACCAGACCCCGGCCAACGCCACGCGTGTGGCCGGCGTCACCAACTACGGCAACGGGGGCTACGCGGGATTCGGCTACGTGGTGTCGCATTCGGCGTGGGTGGGCAACGTCTGCGCCGGCGACGACTCGCCGCTGGGCGGCTTCATCCCCGGCCAGTTCCAGCGCGTATTCACCGGCCGCCACCACGCGATCTTCCGCTTCACTCAGAACTACCCGCGCAACTGCCGCGAGAGCGGGGCGCCACAAAGCGTGCCATTGCCGGTCACGATCGACTGGGTGTTCGCCACCGGCCGCGATCATCCGCTGTGGGCCGTCACCTTCGACATGAGCGGCCTGCCGGCCAACTACCTCAACGATGATTCGCGCGCGCCCTACGGCGAGCTCGAGTTCGATGGCGACGGCTCGCAGCTGGTCAGCGGCGTAGCCTGGGGCGACCTGTGGAAGTTCACGACCACGAGCGCGCCGCTCACGCTGGGCAGCAGCTGGACCTGGAACCAGCCCAACACCGTGCCTTACGTCAAGGAATGGATCACCGGCACCGACGCGACGATGGGACTGGTGCAGACGCAGCCGCTGCTGCAGCACGACGCGGGCGGTGGCCGCAATCCGTGGTGGCACGACATGACCCAGTTCTGGAACAAGACCTCGGCCGACGGCCCCGCCGGTGATGGTTACCTGATGCCGTGGCAGGGCGAGTGGCCGTATCAGTCGATCGCGTGGAGCCTGGGCGCGGCCACACCCACCAACAACACCCGCCTGACCTGGGGAACCCAGTTCGGCTTCCTCGGCCAGACCAGCTACGAGTCCAACACCAACGCAGGCGACAACGGTCCGCTGCGCCCGGGCCATCCGCGTCAGAGCTACTCGGTGTACGTGGTGCTGGGCGCGCACAGCACCGGCCCGGTCGAGGCCCAGCGCAGCGAGATCGAAGTGGTACAGACGCTGACGCTGAGCGCGAGCATCGGCAGCGTGGCCACGGGTGGCCCGGCCGGCATCAACCGGCCCGACACCATGAGCTATGTCCCGGCCGGGTTCGATCCGGTGTACGGCGCGCTCACGTTCAACGCCACCGGCAATGCGCTCGATGCCAACATCGCGGTCGGGGCGGGCACGCTGCGCCATCCGCTCGTGATCGTGCGCGGCTACGGCGCGGCCGCCTATCCTACGCTCAAGCTCAACGGCCAGACGCTGGTGATGGACCAGGACTGGTTCCCGTCATTGCGCGCGGGCAGCAACGAGCTGTGGATCACGCTCGACCGCGACCTGGTGGGCGCGACCAACCATGTCGTGATCACGCCCTAGCCGGCACGCCCGCGGCGCGCGGCGCCACCGCCACGCGCCGCGGGCCTCACGGCGGCGGCAACAGTTTGCCCGGGTTGAGGATGCCGTCGGGGTCGAACTGCGCCTTGAGCGCGCGCATGAGCGCGAGCGCGGTGGCATCGATCGCGCGCGGCATGAAGTCGCGCTTGGCCAGACCGATGCCGTGCTCGCCCGACAGTGTGCCGCCCAGTGCGATCACCGCGTCGAACAGCTCGTCCAGCGCCGGCACCGCGCGCTCGCGTTCGGCCGCATCGCGCGGCAGCAGGTTGACGTGCAGGTTGCCGTTGCCGGCGTGGCCGAAGCACACGATCGGCAATTGATGGCGCTGCGCGATGGCGCGCGTGGCCGCGACCAGCGCGGGCACGCGCGACACCGGTACCACCACGTCCTCGTTGATCTTGTGCTGCGAGATCGTGCGCAGCGCGGGCGACAGCGCGCGCCGCGCCGCCCACAGTGCCTCGACCTGAGCCGCGGTCGCGGCCAGCGCGAGGTCGAGCAGGCCCTCGCCCTGCGCGGCCTGCGCCACCGCCTGCAACGCCGCATCGAGCGTGGCCGGCTCACCATCGACTTCGAGCAGCAGCATCGCGCCGGCCAGCGGGACGGCCGTGCCGCCATGCGCGTGCGCCAGGCGCAGGCTTTCGCCGTCGAGGAACTCCAGCGCGCAGGGCGTGACCGGCTGCGCCATGATCCGCGCCACCGCGGCCGCGGCCGCGGCCACGTCGACGTAGGTCGCGCGCACGGTATGCCGCTCGCTGGCCAGTGGCGTGAGCTTGAGCGTGGCCTCGGTGACCAGCGCGAGCGTGCCCTCCGAGCCTATCAGCAGGTGGGTGAGGTCATAGCCGGTGGAGCCCTTGGTGGTGGCGCTGCCGCAACGGAACTCCTCGCCCGCGCCGTTCACCGCGCGCAGCGCGAGCACGTTGTCGCGCGTGGCGCCGTACTTGACCGCGCGCGGGCCGCCCGCGTTGCAGGCGATGTTGCCGCCGATGCTGCAGAACGCCGCCGAGGTCGGATCGGGCGCCCACAGCATGCGCAGCGGTGCGAGCGTGGCCTGCAGCGCGCCGTTGAGCACGCCAGGCTCGACCACCGCCACGCGGTCCTCGACGCTGATGCGCAGGATCCGGTCCATGCGCTCGAAGCTCGCCACCACGCCGCCCGCGGTCGGCACCGCCGCGCCGGTGGTGCCGCTGCCCGCGCCGCGCGCGACCAACGGCAGTCGCCACGTCCGGCACGCGCGCACCAGCGCCAGGACCTGCTCGTGGCAGGTCGGGAACACCACCGCGTCGGGTTGCGCGTGGCGGCGCGAGTCGTCGGCGCCGTACTGCGCGCAGCGCTGCGCATCGGTGCTGAGCGCATCACCGAAGATGCGTTGCAGGTCGGCAAGGGCGGCGGCAGGCAGTGGCACGGGCACGGCTCCGGCAGGTCCAGGCTCAGGATCGCCGCAGGGTCACGGCACCGGCTCGAACAGCTTGACCACCTTGGCCACGCCGTTGACCTCGCGCACGATCGCGGTCACGGCCTCGTCCTCCTCGGCGGTGACGCGGCCCATGAGGTACACGATGCGGTTGATCGTGGTCACGTTGACGCGCGTGGGATCGAAGCCGGGCAGGCTGGTGAGGTCGAGCAGCGCGGTCTTGGCGTGCGCGGTGATGGTGTTGTCGCGGCGGCGCGACCAGAAGCCCGCGGGCTCGCCGATCGCGAGTTCATTGACGATGCGGCGCGTGCCTTCGAAGCCGCTGACGATGCGCTGCGCGCGCTCGCGCAGCTCCTGAGTGCGCACGCTGCCCGCCAGCAGGATCACGCCGTCGTAGACCGTGATCACCACGTCGTTGCGCAGCGCCAGCTCCTTGTCCTTGTTGAGGTCGTTGTAGGCGGCCAGGTAGATGCGCTTGTCATCGGTCCAGGTGCCCACGCCGCGGCGGTCGTGCATCGCGCTGCCGCCGACCGCGGCGCCACCGACCACGGCGGCGATGCAGCCACCCAGCAGCGGCAACAGCAGGACGAGCGCAAGTACGGGCGCGAGATGACGGACATGCATGCGAAGACTCCTCGGGATGGGGCGATGTTCGGGCACCGGGCACGGACGCGTGATTGTCGCGCGTGCGCATGAACCGGGCTCAACACGCATCGAACGCATTGCGAAGCCAGTCGAAGCGTGGCTGTTCGGGCGAGCCGGCGAGCGCGATCACGTCGAAGCGGCAGGCGCGCTGCGCCAGGCGTGGCTCGCTGGCGAGATAGCTCGCGGCCGCGCGCTGCAGGCGCTGGCGCTTGTGCGCGCCGACCGAGTCGATGCCATCGCCGAAGCGGCCGCCGCGACGGTAGCGCACCTCGACGAACACCACGGTCTGGCCATCGAGCATCACCAGGTCGAGTTCGCCGTGGCGGTAGCGCACGTTGCGTGCAAGCAGCGTGAGCCCGGCCTGCTGCAGGTGGGCGAGCGCGAGTTCCTCGCTGCGTGCGCCCGTGGTCCGGGCCGGCGCCGTGGTCACGGCGAGGTGACCGGGCTGGCCTCGAGTGCGCCGGTGACCGGCACCGGCAGCCCGTCGACGAACATCGCCCATCCGACCAGCCGATGCACACGCCCGAAGCGGTCGGCGGTGAGCTGGCCGGTGGCGCCGTTGAGGTAGGCGCCGGGCTGGTCGATGAGCCAGTCGATGTACGGCAGCAGCGCCCAGGCATCCATGCCGAAGGCGAACAGGCGCCCACCGGCGCCGTTGGCGCTGTCGACGTGCCTGGACACATCGCTGCGATCGGGCCGACCTGCGATCGGGCCGAACAGCCACGGCGCGTCGCAGAACTCGACGCCGTTGAGGTCGCGATCGAGCGTGGCGTTGGCGTTGCCGGCATACACGTGCGAGGTGGCAAACACCGGCGCCGCGATGCGTGCGGCGCGCAACTGCGCCACCAGCAGGCGCGCCTGCTGTGGACGCAGGCTGATGAACACGCCCGCGGCCGCGGTCGGTTCCAGCGTGGCGGTGGCCTGGCGGATCGCGGCGGCGTGATTGATGTCCTTGTCGGCGAGCTGCACCAAGCCGGCGACGCTGCCGCCGCCGGCCTCGAACTGCGCGCGGAACGCCGCTGCGGCGCGGGCGGCCCAATCGGCATCGGCGTGGAAGATCGCCACCTGGGTGAGGCCGCGCTGGAGCATGCGCTCGGCCACCTGCGCGCCCTCGGCCTCGGGCAGCAGGCCGTATTCGGCGCTGCCCGGCGTGGGCACCTCGCCGGTGTCGGGATGGTTGAGCGCGAGCAGTGGCACGCTGAGCGGCTCGTGGAACAAGGCGCCGACCGCTTCGCGCAGCAGCGGACCGATCACGCGTTCGGCACCGTCGGCCACCGCCTGGCGGTAGGCCGCGATCGCCTCCTGCGGCGTGCTGCCCGAATCGTAGATGCGCAGCCGTGGACGCTGCGCGGGCGGGCCGGCGAAATACGCCGCGAGCAGGCCATCACGGATCGACTGCGCCACCGACGCCACCGCCGAACTCTGCGGCAGCAGCACCGCGACCTGGCGCAGCGTGTGCTGGCCCGGCGCGCCCGGCTCGTCGCCCGGCGCCAGCGTGTCGACCTGGCGGCTCGGCTGCGGCAGTTCGCGCGGCAACACCTGGCCCTGTTCGCGCAGCGCCTGTTCCAGCCATGGCCGCAACGGGTCCTCGCGCGCGAGGCGCTCGACGTGGTCGCGCAGCTGCACCACGTCGACGCCGGCCAGTGCGGCGAGCAACTCGTCGCGGTTGCGGTCGCGCGCGGCGCCCTGTAACTCGCGGTCGAGCAGCGCGCGTGCATGCGCGGCGCCCAGCGCGTCACCTGCGGCGAGTGCCTCGCGCGCGCGCGCCTCGAGCAGGTCGACCGGGTCGGCCGGGCCGGCCTGTGGCCGTCGCGCCGGGCCGTGGCTGCTGCCGTGGGTGCCGCGGCCATCGGCGGCGGGCGTGTGCGCGGGTGTGGTGGCGCAGGCCGCGAGCACCAGCGCGAGCATGGCGCCGGCGATGGGACGCAGCATGGCGCGGCTGCGGTCGGTCGGGATCATGGCAGTCGCCCACGGGTTGCGATCGCTGCGATCATAGCCGATCGCGGGCGCCGGCCCGCCGCGAGGGCAGGCAATGGACACGAGGGCAGGGCGGTTGTGGGTGGTGGCGACGCCGATCGGCAACCTCGGCGACCTGTCACCGCGTGCACGCGAGGTGCTCGCGCAGGTCGCGCTGGTCGCGGCCGAGGACACCCGCCACAGTGCGCCGCTGCTCGCGCAGTGCGGCGTGCAGGCGCCGCTGTGGGCGCTGCACGAGCACAACGAGCAGGCCCAAGCCGCGCGCATCGTCGCGCGCCTGCGCGCGGGCGAGGACGTGGCGCTGATCAGCGATGCCGGCACGCCGCTGGTGAGCGATCCCGGCTACCGGCTCGTACGCGCGGCGCGCGAAGCCGGCTGCGAGGTCTCGCCCGTGCCCGGGCCGTGCGCCGCGATCGCGGCGCTGTCGGTGGCCGGCATCGCCAGCGACCGCTTCGTGTTCGAGGGCTTCCTGCCCGCGCGCGCGGCGGCGCGGCGCGAACGCCTGCAGGCGCTCGCCGGCGAGACGCGCACGCTGATCGTGTACGAATCCAGCCACCGCATCGTCGAGGCGCTGGCCGATGCCTGCGCGGTGCTGGGCGGCGGGCGCGAAGCCGCGCTGGCGCGCGAGCTGACCAAGCGCTTCGAAACCGTGATCGCGGCGCCGCTCGACCAGATCCACGCGCGCGTGCTCGCCGACAGCGACCAGCAGCGCGGCGAATTCGTGCTGGTGGTGGCCGGCGCCGACGGCGGTGACGAGGCGGCACTGCTGGCCGAGGGCCGGCGCGTGTTCGCCTTGCTGCGCGAGGAACTGCCACCGGCGCGCGCGGCCAGGCTTGCGGCCGCGATCAGCGGCGCGCCGCGCAAGGCGCTGTATGCTGGCTGAGCCGGATCCGCCGGCGATCGAGGAGGCCGCGCGCATGAACCAACGCCCGCCGCACACGCCCGCCGTGGTGCACGCCGACGTCGCCTCGCCCGCGCGGCGCCTTGCCGCGGTGGTGCTGGGCATCGTGGTGGCGATCGCGGTGTTCGCCCTCGTCGACATCGGCATCGCGCGCTATGCGCTCGTGCGCTTCCCCGATCCGGGCCAGGCACTGGTGTGGTCGCGCATCGGCCATTTCCTGGCCGCGCTGCTCGCATTGGGCGCCGGCGTCGAAGCCGGCTGGCTGGTGTGGCGCTCGCGCCGGCGCTGAACGCGCGCGCGGTCCGCGTACGCCGATGACGCTCGCGCGGCGACATTGCCGCTACACTTGCAGCTGGAGTCGGCCAGACAACCGCGTCGTTCAACCGAACGCCGAGGAAAGTCCGGGCTCCACAGGGCAAGGTGCCAGGTAACGCCTGGGCGGCGCGAGCCGACGGAAAGTGCAACAGAGAGCAGACCGCCGATGGCCATCGGCGCCATGTGCCGCAAGGCACGGACACCGTCGCCGCGCGCATGCGCGCCACGGTGCGCCCGGCACAGCCGGTGGCGTCGATGGATCAGGCAAGGGTGAAACGGTGCGGTAAGAGCGCACCGCGAGTCCGGCAACGGACCGGCACGGCAAACCCCACCTGGAGCAAGACCGAATAGGGGGACCATGGCGCGGCCCGCGTCGTCCCCGGGTTGGTCGCTTGAGCCGCACGGCGACGTGCGGCCCAGAGGAATGGTTGTCCACGACAGAACCCGGCTTATCGGCCGACTCTTTCTTTTCTTGCGGAACGTCCTGTCCCGCGGCCAAGCGCCTCGACGACGAGGACGCCGGGCGGCCGCAGCGTGGTCGCAAGTCGACCGATCGCCGGGCTTACCTGCGCTTCGCCGAATGCGTCAACGCCCAGGGCCTGTCGCGTATCCTCAAGGCCGATCTGCACGCCGATCGTTTCTCGTTCGACATCGACCAGCAAGCACTGCGCGACGCCGAGGCGCTCGATGGCACCCTGATGCTCGTCACCAACACCGACCTGCCGGCCGCCGACGCGATCGATCGCTACAAGGCGCTTGCGGACATCGAACGCGGTTTCCGCGTGCTCAAGCAGGACATCGATATCGCGCCGGTCCACCATCGTCTACCCGACCGCATCCGCGCGCATGCGTTGATCTGCTTCCTCGCGCTCGTGCTCCATCGCATCCTGCGCAGCCGCATGCGCGCAACCGGCAGCACGTTGTCGCCGAGCCGCGCACTGGCACTGCTGCGCCAGGTTCAGCACATCGACCTCTCGATCAACCAACAACCCGCCGTACGCAGCAGCGTGATCACCCCCGAGCAACGCGACCTCTTCGCTCAAATGCGATTGCTCGCACCAACCCAACACACCATCTCGTAGTGACAATTTCAAATTTCCTGGTCTTATCCATCAACCACTTGCGGTTGTAACTGTGGAACTTGGGAGCGACGCGCACGCAAAGCGCGCCCCATCCATTGCGTCCATGTGTGCTTCCCAAACCCCTTTGCTTCCGCCGATGCGATGGTCGGGCGATCCCGAACCACGCAGGTCAACGTGAAGGCGACGCTAGCACCGGGCGATGCCCTCGAGTGAGAGATATTTGGCAATCGGCCTGCGGGAAAACCGAGGGCCAGGTCAGTTTCGCGAGCCGGCTTACACCGGCTTCGCTTCTTGTTCGCTGCGTCAGACCTCGTGGTCGTCTCGCTCGCCAGTCGCCCCACCAGGCAAAAAGGGAACCTGACCCCAATTCGGTCCAACGCGCTGCCGTCCGGTACGGCGCCAGAATCGACGCTTGCACGGTCGCCGCCTATCCACGAGACTGCCCGGGCGAGCCGTTTGAAATCCCTATGCTTTCGCATTGCGGAAATCCAAATCGGGAGACGAGTCATGGATTGGTCGCGACATCGGCTATTCGCAATACTGTCGGTCTGGTTCCTGGGAGCTATGGCGCAGGCGCACATTGCTTCAGCTGCAACCTGTTTCGTCAATGCTGGTGCCAGTGGCGAGAACAACGGCACGTCCTGGGCGGATGCCTATGCCGATCTGCAAACGGCGTTGGGCAACAGCACGTGCACGCAGATTTGGGTCGTGCAGGGCACATACCGCCCGACTGGCGGAACCGATCGCAGCAAACGGTTCATGCTCAAGAGCGGGGTGGCGATCTACGGCGGGTTCGCCGGCACGGAGTCCACACGCACGGAGCGCGATCCAGTCGCCCACGAAACGATCCTCAGTGGCGACATCGGTGTGGCGGAGGATGCAGGCGACAATACTTATACCGTCATCTACAGCGGCGAGACGGTGGACAACTCGGCGATCCTGGACGGTTTCACGGTGAGTGGCGGCAATGCCAACGGCTCCAGCGTTTATGGCAATGGTGGCGGAATGTACAATTTTCGCGGCAGTCCGACGCTGAGTCACATGAAATTCGCCGCCAATTCTTCCGACAACCAAGGGGGTGGTGTGTTCAATTACCAGGGCAGCCCGGTGCTGACGGATGTCGCCTTCGAAGGCAATGCGGCGTCCCAGGGTGGCGGCATGTATAACGAAGGCGGCAACCCAGCGCTCACCGATACCGACTTCACGCACAACACCGCTATCTTCGGCGGCGGCATTTACAACGGCAGTACTACGCACCTGACGATGTCTGGAGCAACGTTCACGCAGAACACCGGTGAGTACTACGCGGGTGCGATCTACAGTACGGGCAGCACGATCGAGATTGCCCATGTCGTATTCAATGCCAATTCGGCGACGACCTATTACGGCGGCGCGATGACCAACTTCAGCACCGGCGCAACGCTTTCCGATGTGGTGTTCGATGGCAATCAGGCGACTGTCGGTGGCGCGATATATACCTCTGGAGGGGGAGCGCTTTCCGTCGACAACGGCACGTTCCGCAACAACAAGGCGACACAGTACGACGGTGGGGCCATCGCCAATTTCAGCTCAAATGCGATGCTGACGCTTGCCGATTGTGCCTTTGAAGACAACTCCTCGATACAGCGTGGCGGCGCCGTGTTCGCTGCCAATGACACTGTGGGGCAACTCACGCGTGTTGTTTTTGCGAGGAATTTGGCGGTACAGGGCGGCGCCTTCTACAACTACTATGCCAATACGACCCTCACGGATGTCGGGTTCGATGACAACACTTCGAGTTCGACCAATACGTTCGAAGGGGGTGGCGCTTTCTACAATTTTTACGCGACCGCCACATTCTTTGGTGCAACGTTCAGCGGCAATTCTTCCGCCGGCTATGGCGGCGCGATTTTTGTCAACAACGGAACCGTGACCCATACGAATGTCACTTTCAACGGCAATACCGCAGCAAAATTCGGCGGCGGCATATACCATCAAGGCGGAAGCCAGACTCTGACCAACGTCACGTTCGACAACAACGCGGCCACCTTCATCGGCGGTGCGATTTACCTACTGGGTGATGGCGTCGAACTCGACAACGTGCTGGTGGCCAATTCGCAGGCTGGCGTCGATGGCAATTGCAATGCGGCCGTAGGTTCTGGTTCAGCGCATAACCTGATCGACGACGACAGCTGTGGCTTGAGCGACGGCGTGGATGGCAACCGCATCGGGCCGGGTTACACGATCGGCTTGGCCGAGTTGGCCGACAACGGTGGTTTCACGCGCACGCAGGCCCTGTTGCCCGCCTCTGCTGCTATTGATGCAGGCGACGATGCGTCGTGTCCGGCCGTCGACCAACGCGGTCTTGCGCGCCCACAGGGCGCGCACTGCGACATCGGCGCAGTGGAGTATGTCGATGTGATTTTTGCCAATGGGTTCGACGACGCGCCCTGAGGGCGCATCATCGACGAGCGAACGGCGGAATCTGACTTCAGGTCAGATTCCGACCGCGAAGCACGCCAGTGGGCTGTCCGTTTCGTGCACTGGTACCACCACGAGCATCGCTGCAGCGCGCTGCGCTTCGTCATCCCTGGTCGGCGTCGTGCCCGTGACGATCAACGTGTGCTGCAGGCGCGCGCGGAAACGGGTCACGCGGAAACGGGTCAGGTTCATGTTCCGAGCCGGCTTGCACCGGCGTCGCTTCCGGTTCGCTGCGTCAGACCTCGCGGTCGCCCGGCTCGCCAGTCGCTCACATCACTCGAAAGACGAACCTGACCCCTATTAGGTCCGTTGCCGCGCGCGGTGCGGTTGGGGTGGGTGGCGAATTCCGGTTGCTGCGCGTGCTTCAGGGTTCGAAGCCGTTGTTGAACACCACATCGTGGAGCACGATCTGGCCGTTGCCGAGGTGCCCTGGCCCGGCCAGGAAGGGCACCATCAGCGCTGCGGCCTGCGCCGGCTCCGGACCGGGCCGGTCGAGCGTGTCGCTGTGGCTGGAGAAGTCGGCCAACACGATGAGGTCGCTGCGGAAGTTGTCATCCCATCCCTGCGGCTGCTCGACCAGCGGATTGCCTGCGCAAGGGCGACTCAGCCACTGCCCGCACAGGGCCTGGTGGCCTGCGGTCGGCGGCTGCTTGTCGGCCCAGACGAAGCCGGGATCGCCGCCATCGAGAATAGGCACGCTCACCGTGTGGAAGGTGTTGCCTTCCACCAGGGCGCGCACCGGCTGGCCGATGTCCAGCGCATGCCAGTAGCCGTCCTCGAACAGGTTGCCGGCAACATGCAGCAGCGACATGTGGTCGCCACCCGCGCCCGCGTGGGGTGCCCGTCCGGAGAAATGGCGGATCCAGTTGTTGTACAGGCCGATTTCATCGCCATTGCCCAGCAGCAGCAGATTCCAGTAGTGGCGTCCGTCGCAGTAATGCGAGACCTCGTTGCGGCCGTCGAAATCGTTCCATGAGATCGTGACATCCGTGGCAGCGCCATAGCCGGTGACGATGAACTGTCGTCCGATCCGGTTGAAGCGGTTGTGGTCGATCCAGACGCGGGTGGCATCGTTGATGCTGATGGCGTCGCCCACGAAGATGATGCCGTTGTTGATGTGCTCGATGGTGATGTTGCGGATGATCACGTTGTCGGCGCCGTTGCTGATGCGCAGTCCCTTGCCACGCAGGACCGCATCGTTGCCGACACCGACCAGGGTCTTGTTCGAGCCGACCCGCAGCGGATTGTTGCCGGCGGCGTCGTAGGTGATGTCGAACACGGGCTTGCCATCGCAATGCGTGTCCTGTGGGTTGAGCAGCACCAGGCGCTCGTTGGCCAGCGGCGCGGGGCAGCTCGAGTAGTTGCAGCCTGGCCGCGTGGCACTGCCCTCGCTGCCGGTGAAGTCGATGGTCCCGGCAAGCCGGATGATTCGGGGCGTGTCGTCGGTGCAGGCGTTGCCCTGCATGCTTGAGCACAGTGCCGCGGCCAGGGCCTCCCGCGTGTCGACGGTCACGACTTCGCCGCCGGCGCCCCCCGTGGTGTTGCGGGCAAAGCCCTGTGGCAGGCGTGCCGAGCCCGTCGGCATCCAGACGTGCGCGCGCAAGGCGATGGTGGAATCGGCCGCCGTGGCGGACCATACCCCAAGGGCCGGTCCGCCCGTGGGGAAGCCTGCGGGCGGGGCCGCGGTGACCACGCTGGCCTGCGGCCAACTGCTGGCGTCGAACCCCGGCAGCGTCCAGCCCAGGTCCGCTGGCATCGATTGCACGCGCCACAGTGGGGAGGTGCCGAGGCGGCCGATGTCGCCGCCCAGTTCGGCCATCACGAACGGCGCGGCATTGCCACCCTTGCTGGCACGCAGGGCGATGACGTTCTCGCCCGCCTGCAGGTGGCGCGCATACAGTTCGAGGCGACTGGCTTCGGCACTGCGACCGATGTAGTGGCCGTTGATGTAGACCTCGACCTGACCGCTGCCTTGCACCGCGAGGCGGTAGTGTTCCAGCGACTGCGCCAGCGCGGGCGGCAACGATACGTGCAGCGCCATCAGTGTCCATGCGAGCCAGACCGTACAGGTACGCCTGTAGCTCCGTGTCGCGGTCGCGCACTGCGCTCGCGGGTGCTGCGCGGATGACTTGCAGGCGGTGTACGCGGTCGGTGTGTGCATCGTCGCTGGCTCGTGGCCATCGTGGTGACGGGTCGTCCATACTCGCACGTATGGAGTGGATGTGTCCGTGCGCTGGCGCACGCGATGGGATCAGCGATCGTCACGATCGGTGCCTACGGACGACCACGACGCGCACATCGGTGGGCGCAGGTGCGGATGGGGTTTCGCACCGGTCTCGTCACCAATTCCCCAGTGTCACCACGGTCAATGCGCTGGTGGGTGACAGTCGCGGTGGTCGGTGCGTGAACCCAGGTCAAGATCACCGCGAGCCGCGATCCCTGTGCGCGACATCGCGGGTGTGGGCTGCGCGTGGGCCTGGACGGTAGCAACGGTCCGCCCGATGCGGTGCCGGGGTCACCGCACGCTCGGCCGGGAAGCAAGCAACAACCATGCCGCCAACTGTTTCAACACGTTGCGGCGCACATCTCCAGATGACCTGAAGTAGGTCCCGGTGCGGTGTCACAAACGCTTACCTGCGTTGCGCCGGTCCGAACCGAATTTTCCTTGACAGCCCGATACTTGCCACCTAATGTGGGTTTCGGTGGTTTTTTGTGGTGAATCGTGGTTTATGTTCCAGGGTGAGACAGCCATCACGCTCGATGACAAGGGCCGGGTCGCCATTCCCGCTGCCTATCGCGAGACCGTGGCCAACACCGGCAACCGGCTGGTCATCACCTACAACCCGTTCGAGCTGGGCTGCCTGTGGATCTTCCCGCAAGCCGCGTGGGAGGAGCTGCGCGACACCGTGGTCGGCTATTCGAGCATCAAGGCCTCGCACCGCAACCTGCAGATGAAGCTGATCGGCGCGGCAGCGCACGTCGAGCCCGACGGCAACGGCCGCATCCAGATTCCGGCCAGCCATCGTCGCGCGATCGGCATCGAGAAGCATGCCGTGTTGCTGGGCATGGGCGGCAAGTTCGAGCTGTGGAGCGAGCAGGCGCACCAGGCAAAGATCCAGCAGACGATCGGGGAGGACGACATCACCGAGGAAATGCGCGACCTGAAGTTGTGAGGGACGTGCCGCCATGAACGCGAGCGAGGCGTTGGGGCACGAGGCAGTGATGTTGGCGCAGGCCGTGGATGGCCTCGCGGTGCAGGCGGACGGGCGTTACCTGGACGGCACCTTCGGTCGCGGCGGTCATGCGCGCGCGGTGCTGGCGAAGCTGGGAGCGCACGGACGGCTGCTGGTGATGGACCGCGACCCGCAGGCGATCGCGACCGCGCAGCGCGAGTTCGCCGGCGATGCGCGGGTGCAGGTGCGGCACGGCAACTTCGCCGACATGGCGCAGTGGCCGCAGGCGGCAGGGCTCGACGGGGTGTTGCTCGACCTGGGCGTGTCCTCGCCGCAGCTCGACGATGCCGCACGGGGATTCAGTTTTCAGGGTGATGGACCGCTCGACATGCGCATGGATCCGACGCAGGGCCTGAGCGTGGCGCAGTGGTTGGCACAGGCCAGCGAGACGGAGATCAGCGAAGTGTTGTGGCGTCATGGTGAGGAACGGATGAGTCGACGCATCGCCAGGGCCATCGTCGAGCAGCGGCGCGAGCGCGCGCTGGCCACGACCGGCGAACTGGCCCGTCTCGTCAGCCACGTGATCGGCCGGCGCGAGCCGCACAAGCACCCGGCCACGCGTACGTTCCAGGCGCTGCGCATCCACATCAACGACGAACTCGGCTCGCTCGCGGCGGGGCTGGCGGCGGCCACTCGCTGCCTCAAGCCGGGCGGGCGGCTCGCGGTGATCAGCTTCCACTCGCTGGAGGACCGCATCGTCAAGCAGTTCATCCGTGGCGAGGTGGCGCGTGCGCCGCGGCGCGGCCTGCCGGCCCCGGCGGTGGCGCCGGCGCCGCTCGTCGCGATCGGCCACGCACAGCGCGCCGACGCG
>QUBV01000106.1 GCA_014338185.1 Lysobacterales bacterium
CGCGGCCGCGGCTGGTGCCGCCACGGGCCCTGGCCCAGCGCGGCCTGGGCAGCACCGAAGGACGCGCGGCGCTCGTGCACGCGATCGCCCACATCGAGTTCAACGCGATCAATCTGGCCTGGGATGCGGTGTACCGCTTCCGCGACATGCCCGCGGCCTACTACGCCGACTGGGTGCGCGTGGCCGATGATGAAGCGCGTCACTTTGCGCTGATAGCCGCGCGGCTGGCGCAGCTCGGTCACGCCTATGGCGATTTCGACGCGCACGACGGCCTGTGGGAGATGGCCACGCGCACGGCCGATTCCTGTCTCGCGCGCATGGCGCTGGTGCCGCGCGTACTGGAAGCGCGCGGACTCGATGTCACGCCGGGAATGATCGAGCGCCTGCGCGGCGTCGGCGACCTGGCCACGGTGGCCGTGCTCGAGGTCATCCTGGCCGAGGAAGTGGCGCATGTGGCGGCCGGCTCGCGCTGGTTCACCTGGTGTTGCGAGCGCGAAGGGCGCGAGCCGCAGGCGGCGTTCCGCGATCTCGTCGAGTGCCACCTGCGCGGCAGCCTGCGCGGCCCGTTCAATGCGCAGGCACGCTTGCAGGCCGGTTTCACACCCGGTGAGCTGGCCCAGCTCGACGCGTGGGCGACATGAGGCCATCGCGTGGGCGCATCGCCGCATTCGGCCTGGCCTTGATCGTGTGCTGGAGCCTGCTGCTGCTGTTCGTGGCCGGCACCGATTGGCGCACGCCGCCGTGGTCCGATGGTGGACGCGCGTTCCCGGGCAGCAATTTCCGGCCGGCCAAGGGACACGCCGAGATCGACGGGCAGCAGCTGCGCGTGACGGCAGCGGACGAGGGCGACACGGCCCTGCAGGTGGTGCCGGTTCCCGAGCTCGAGGCGGCCCGGTTTCCGCTGCTGAGCTACGAGTTCAGCGACATGCCTCGTACGCTGGAGCTGTCATTCATGTTCCGCCGCGTCGACGGCACCGACGTGGAATCGATTGCGGTGCCGGCGGCGGCGGGGACGCGCACGGTGACGGTCGACCTGTCGCGCGTGCCGGCCTGGCAGGGGCGCATCTCCGAGATCGGCTTTGCCCAGTTTCCGGTCGCGCAACTCGCAGCGCCGGCGGATGCGTTCCACCCGTTCACGCTGGTCAAGGTCAAGTTGCATCCCGCCTCGTGGCTCGGGCGCTTGCGCGCGCTCGCCAGCGCGTGGACGGCACGCTCGCCGTGGCAGCTCATCTCGATCAGTGCACTGGGGCCGGGTGAAATCGGCGATCGCACCCCGCATCCGCTGCACCCGCCGTTGGTGGTGGCGCTGGCGCTCGGCATCGCCATCGTGCTGGCGCGGCTCATCCTGCGCCTGCGCGGCCGCGCGCTCGCGCGCGGCGCGCTGCTCGGGCTGGCGCTCGGCTGGCTGGCGCTCGATCTGTGCTGGCTGCGCGACCTCGACTACAAGCGCCGCGTCGACCGCGCCGCATGGGGCGACACGCCGCTGGCGCAACGGCAGGAGCGCGTGGCCGATGCCGATCTGGCCATGGCCGCGGCCGAACTCAAGACCTTGCTCGCCGGCGAGCCGCCCACGCGCCATGTGCTGCTCAGCACGCGCTCGCCCTACAGCGCGCTGCGCCTCATGTATCACGCGGCACCTCTCAACATGAGTTTTGCCAGCGCCTTGCCCGAGTCGCTCGCGACGGGTTTGGTGCCCGGCACGATCATCGTGCGCTACAGGATGCCAGGGGCGCTCGTCGGCCAGAGCCTGTTGTTCGATCGCCGTGTCGTGCGGGTCCAGACGCTGCGTCAGGACCCGCGGCTGTCGGTCTACCGGGTCGTGGCGGTGAAGCCATGACCGCCGCATTGTCGTGCCTCATCTGGAGCGTGCCGCTGCTGCTCGGCAGCGGACTGTGGGTCGCGTTGGCGGGATGGCCGCGTGGCGCTGCGGCGCGCTGCTGCGCGCTCGGTGGTGGCTGGATCATCGGCGCGCTCCTGTGCGGCCTCGGCCTGCGCCTGTTCGCGGCGCAGGATCTGGCCGGAGCGGTGGAGCGCGTCGGTGCCGCTGCGGCGCTGGCCGGTGCATTGCTGTGGGTGGCGGCATGGCGGTGGCGGGCGCGCGTGGCCACTGATGTGTGGGCGCCAGCGGCAGCGCCGACGCGCGGCGCGCGCATCCTGATCGGCGTGCTGTGCGGGCTGCTCGTCTGGCGCGGCGCCTTGCTGCTCGATGACATCCTGCTGCATCCGGTGCTGCCGTGGGATGCGTGGGCCGTGTGGCTGGCCAAGGCCAAGGCCTGGGTGCTGGCCGGTCGCATCGATGCCTCGGTTCCCTATGGCGTCTGGGTCGCGCAGGCCGAAGGTGCGCCGCGCACCGGCGTGGCCTGGATGTATCCCGAACTCGTGCCATGGACCGCGGTGTGGTTTGCCGGCGGCGCGCACTGGATCGAGCCGCTCGTCGGGCTGGCCTGGTGGGGGCTGGGCTTCGCGCTGCTGGTGCTGTATTACGGGCAATGGCGCGCTCTCGGCGTGACGCCGCTGATGGCGTGGGCGGGTGTCTATGCGCTCGGCTCGCTGCCGCTGCTCGATGCACACGTCGCGCTCGGCGGATACGCCGACCTGTGGATCGCCGCGCTGCTGTCGCTGGGCGCGCATGCCTGGTTGCGCTGGTCCAGTTGCGGCGAGCGGCGCCAGCTCGGACTCGTCCTCGTGGCGATGGCGCTGCTGCCATTGATCAAGCTCGAGGGCGCCGTCTGGAGCCTCATGCTTGGTGTCGCCTGTGTGTTTCGGCTGTTGCCGCGACAGCTGCGTGGACGGCGTTTCGTGGTGATCGTCGCCCTCGTGCTGGTCACGCTGGTCGCCTGCGTCGTATTCGGCCTGCCATGGATCGGCATGGCGCGGCGCTACCTCGACAGTGGCCGCCTGTTCGACGGCGGGCAGATCGGTGCTTCGGCCGTGTCGCTTGCCGCAGCCCTGTGGGGACAGTGGAACTGGAACCTGCTGTGGTTCGCCCTGCCGGCGGCGCTGCTGTGGAACGCGCGGCACTGGACCGCCTCGCCGATGACGCGGCGCCTGCTGGCATTGTTGGCCGTGCCGCTCGTGGTGCTGATGGGGCTGTTCCTGTTCACGACCGCGGCGCAGTATGCGCAGAGCTATTCGGCCGTGAACCGCCTGCTGCTGCTCGGCGGAACCGCCGAAGCCCGCGCCCTGGCCGACCGACTGGTCACCGCCGGCGTCGACGTGACC
>QUBV01000049.1 GCA_014338185.1 Lysobacterales bacterium
GGAGCCGCGTGCCAGCCTCCGACGTGCTCACGATTCGCTATCAGCGCGGCACGGGCTGGCCGGTGGGCATGGGCGCGTGCGCGACACCGGCGGCGGCGCAGGTGCGCTTCACCATCGACGGCTCGGGCAACGCGGCTGCGGCATCGGCGACGGTCGCCTATGCGCTGAGCCCACGCTGGTTCGTGCAGGGCTATTCCTGCAGTTCGAGCAGTTGCACACCCACGATGCCCACCGGGCCGGGCCAGATTCCCGCGATGGGCTTGGCTGACGGGAGCCGCGTGCCAGCCTCCGACGTGCTCACGATTCGCTATCAGCGCGGCACGGGCTGGCCGGTGGGCATGGGCGCGTGCGCGACACCGGCGGCGGCGCTGCGCGACACCGGCGGCGGCGCCATTGACCAATGGCACCGCGATCACGCTCAGTCCGCAGACGGGCGATGATCCCATTTCGCGCATGCAGCCGGGGCTTGCGCTCATTTCCGATTGCGTCAATCCCGTGGTGGTCCCGATCAGCGCCGTGGCCGGCAATACGGTCATGATCGGCACCGCGCCCGCGACCAGCGGCGGCATCCTGCCCGGTGCGCTGGGCGCGGTGTGCTCGGGCAACAGCACGCGTGACGTGCGCCTGTTCAACTTCACCGACGACTTCGTGACCGTGAGCTACTACCTCGCGTTCCGTGCCGACAACAGCCCGGATGCGCGGCCCAACAGCGCCGCCGCGCAGCGCCTGATTCCGGTGTTGATCCGTCGCGAGAACGGTGTCGAGCAGGAACTCGTGCGCGGGGTGGACCAGCTCGCGTTCCGCTATGGCGTGCAGGACGCGGGCGGCAACACCCAGTTCCTGACCGCCGAGCAGGTCAATGGCGCGGGCGGCTGCCCGGCGCCGCCTCCCGGGCTCAATCTCGAACCCGGCTGCATGTGGCGTGCGGTACGCACGATCGAACCGCATCTGCTGCTCAACACCGTGAACGAGGTGTTCGGGCTCGACAATGCGGGTCGCACCTATCGTTTCGATGGCAGCACCTTCACCAGGGCCGACGGTGATGCACTGCCCTCGGGGATCAATGCCGGCAGCCAGTTGCGCCGGGAGTTCATCGCCTATGTTTCCGTCCGTGACCGCCACCTCTAGGCCGACCATGATGACCATGCAGACCATTTCCATTGGGCGACAGCAGCGCGGCGCCGTGCTGTTCGTGGCGCTGGTATTCCTGCTGCTGATCACGTTGCTCACGCTGACCGCGATGGGCACCTCGATCCTGCAGGAGAAGATGACCGGTGGCATGCGCAACCAGCAGCTCGCGATGATGGGTGCGGAAAGCGCGGTGCGCGGTACCGAGGCCTGGCTGTGGCACGTGAGGTTCAACGACCCCGTGGGCAATCCGCTGCCACCGTGCGTGGGCGGCACCGATACCTGTGTCTACCGGCCAAGCCAGACCGGCACGCTGCTCGCGGGCGTGCAGCAGTTCCGCAGTTCGTTCTCGTGGGTGTCGGCCCTGCCGGGCATGCCCAGCTACGCCCATGTGCTGTCGGGTCTGGGTGGCGACGAGGAGACCGCTTCGCTCGCGCGGCAACCCGAGGTGATGATCGAGGACGTGGGTCCGAATGTGCCGCCCAAGTTCGGCCAGCAGTCGGGCGCGATCGATCCGGAATCCCAGAACGCCTACCACTTCTACCGCATCACCGCGCGCAGCCAGGGCGGCAACGCCTCGGTGCAGCGTGTGGTCGAGAGCGTGTATTCAGCATCCAACATGACCGATGCCGGCGCGGCCACGCCGTAGCCGTGATCCCGTCGATGTGCCCAGGAGCGAGCCCATGAACCGCCTCATCTCATCGTCCAGCCTGACCCTTTCGATCGCACTCGTGTGTGCTGCCACCGGCATCGGCGCCGTGCCCGTGGCGCAGGCAGCGGGACCGACCCCGGCGCCGGGCACGGTGAACCTGCTCACCACGCCGCCCGAACTGACCTCCAAGGTCGCGCCCAACGTGGTCCTCACCTTCGACGACTCGGGCTCGATGGGGCGCAACTACATGCCCGACCGGCGCCCGTACACCGGCGCGGCTTGGGGGGCGACCGACCAGCAGAACACCTCGGGTTCGCAGTCCTGGAACAGCGGCGGTTCGCCCTACCTGTGCGCCGGCGTGATCGATCCGCGCGTGACCGATCCGGCCGATCCGCGGTCGTGGGCGATGAACGGCGTGTACTACAACCCCAACTCGACCTACCTGCCGCCGCTCAAGGCCGATGGCGTGAGTGCGTTCCCCGACGCGCGCTTCACGGCGGCGTGGGACAACGGCATTCTTCCCAACCGTCCCGTGTCGCCCACGAGCTCCAGCACGCGCAACCTCGGGAGCGGAACTCGGTTTTGCGGCAACACTGCGGGCTACTACCGCCTCAAGAGCAGCGTCACGCTCACGCTCGACGCCGATGGCCGCATCAGCAATACCGGGACGCTGTACACACCCGGCAACTGGGAATGGGTGCCGCTGCCCGTCGCCGAGCAGCAGAACTTCGCCAACTGGTATTCCTACTACCACACGCGCTACACGGCGTCGGTGAGCTCGGTCTCGCGCGCCTATGCATCGTTCGACAAGGGCATTCGCGTGGCGTGGCAGAACATCAACACGCGTCAGCTCAGTGCCAGCACCAGGATCTACCCATTCGAAGACGCGGCGGTGACGACGCGCACGGATTTCTACAACTGGCTGTTTTCCACGCCCGTGGGCGGCAGCACCCCCAACCAGACCGCGGCCAATCGCGTCGGCCAGTTCTACCAGCGCGCGACGGGCGCATCCGACACCAATCCGTACTGGGAACGCGCCACCGGGCGTGAGCTCAGTTGCCGCAAGAACTTCCACATCCAGATGACCGACGGCCTGTGGAACAACTCCACGGTGTCGGTCACGCGCAAGGACACGATCGCGATCGGCTCTCTGCCCGATGGCCGCAGCTATTCGACCACTGACCTGCAGTCGAAGATCTTCTGGAACGAGACCGCGACCGCCGCGGCCCAGAACACGATGGCCAACATCGCGTTCCATTACTGGGCCACCGACCTGCGCCCGGACTTCCAGGGCAATCCCCAGACCAAGCTCAAGGTGCGTCCCTATCTGGCCGATCGCACCACCGGCATCACCGGCAGCACGCCGCTGCAGCCGGGCGACAACTGGCTCGACAACAAGGAGCTGTACTGGAATCCGGCCAATGACCCGGCGACCTGGCCGCACATGGTGCAGTTCATGATCGGCCTGGGCGTGAGCGGCACGATCCCGCAGACCGCGGCAAACTACCTCAAGCTGCGCCAGGGCGACATCCAGTGGCCCGGGCTCATCGGCAGCTCGCCCTACAGCGACACCAACGAGAAGATCGACGACATGTGGCATGCCGGGCTCAACAGCCGCGGTGACTACATCTCGGCGGCCAGCCCCGACGACCTCATCAACGCGCTGCGCCGGATCATCGCCAGCGTGGTCGCACAGAGCAGCTCCTCGACCCCGGCCGCGGTATCGCTGCCGATCATGACCGGCGGCAACAGTGCCTATCGCGGTGGCTATGACACCAGCGGCTGGCCGGGCAGCCTGCGCCGGATGACGCTCGATGCGGCCGGCCAGCCTGACAGCGTGGTGTGGGATGCAGGCTGCCTGCTCACGGGTGGCAGTTGCGCCGATCCAGCCGGCACGAATCCGGTGCGTGATCCCAACAGCCGCATCATGGTGACCTCGGATGGCGCGGCGGGCGGCAGGCCATTCCGCTGGGCCAGCCTGACCAGTGCGCAACAGAACGCGCTCAACCAGAAGCCCGGCATGGCGCCATGCACGGGCACGGGTCCCAACTGCGATGGCTACGGTTCCGATCGCGTGGATTACCTGCGCGGCAAGCGCGACAACGAAACCGCGCCGGCCACGCCGCTGTTGCGCCAGCGCCAATCGCTGCTGGGTGCGGTGATCAACGGTGAACCGGCCTATGTGTCGTCCCCGCGCGGTGGCTACCACGACATGTTTCCCGCGGGTTCGCCCGAAGCCACCGCCGCCGCGACTGGCCAGACCTATGCCCAGTACCAGAATGCGCAGCGCGCGCGCCGCCCGATGGCGTACGTGGGCGCGAACGACGGCATGCTGCATGCGTTCGATGCCGACAGCGGCGCCGAGTCATGGGCATTCGTGCCCGACACGGTGATTCGCAACGGCCGCCTGGCTGCTGCCACGGTGCGCGATGCCGACCTCGTGCCGGGTGTGGATGCCAAGCCGCGCGAGCGCGACGTGTTCATCAATGGCCGCTGGCGTACGGTGCTGGTGGGGTCGCTGCGCCTGGGAGGCCGTGGCGTGTACGCGCTCGATGTGACGGCGCCGAGCCAGCCCGACGAGACCACCGCGGCGGGCACCAACGGCGTGGTCATGTGGGAGTTCAGCAGCGGCGATGTCGCGAGCGCCGCGGGGGATCCGCCATGCAGTCCCGGCGCACGCAGCTGCGCCTCGCTCGGGTACACCTATGACTCGATCAACATCGCGCGCCTGAAATACGACGACAAGTGGGTCGCGCTGGTCTCGACGGGTTACTTTCCCGAGAACGTCGAGGCGGCCGCTCGTGATTCCGACCGCTTCGAAGCCGCGGCGAGCCGCACCTCGCTGCTCGTCATCGACCTGGCAACCGGCACCCTGATCAAGGAACTGCGCACGAGCCAGGCGCCGCAGACGCCGCCGGCGGGCTTCAAGACCTTCGGCCTGTCCACGCCCATGGTGTTCGATGTGGGCAGCAACGAGGTCGATGACCTCGCGTATGCAGGCGACCTTGCCGGCAACCTGTGGCGCTTCGATCTGTCGGCCGACGATCCCAATGACTGGAAGGTCGATCTCATGTTCACGACCTACGGCAGCGGCGGGGCGGCGGCTGCAGGCGACCAGCCGATCGTGTTCAATCCCACGGCACTGGCCGACCCGGTCACGCGCAGTGCCATTCTCGTGTTCGGCACCGGCAAGTACCTGGGCGAGGACGACCGCACCAGCCTGATTCCGCAGCAGGCGTTCTACGGCATCCGCGATTACGGCACGGCTTCGGCCTGGTATCCGATCAAGGCCAACCAGCTCATCACCCAGACGATCGCCCAGGACGGCAACGACGTGCGCAGCATCACGGGCTACACCAATCCCGGAGGCACGCTGCCGTCGGCAGTGCCGCCGATGCGCATGGGTTCGGTGGACGCCAGCGGCGACCCGATCGTGACATCGGTGGCGGCGCACGGCTGGCGCATGCGCCTCAATATCGCCACCGAGCGGGGCGAGCGCGCGCAGCGCCGCGCGATCCCGATCGTGACGGCCAACGTCGCGTTGCTGTACGGGCTGATTCCCAAGAGCGACGACCCCTGCGATCCGGGTGCGCGCTACTCGATCATGGCCATCGATGCGGCCACCGGCGCAGCGATTCCGACCGCGGGTGGCATCGGCAGTGGCCGCGGCCTCATCGGAGCGGTGGTGACCGCGCCGGAGCCGCCGAGCGATCCGGTGATCAAGCGTGGTGGCGGCGGTGGCGTGATCGTGGGTCTGCCGGCCGGCATCCCGATCCCCGTGCGCGAGGCCATCGACCAGGTTCTGTCCGCGGCGATTCCGATCTGGCATCGTAGCGGCTGGCGCGAGCTGCTCAACCAGTAACCACAGGGTCGTGCATGCGGTCGCATCCTCCGCGGCCGCATGCACTGCAGGAGAGCAAACATGAAGCAAGCCAGGGGTTTCACGCTGATCGAACTCATGATCGTGGTGGCGATCGTGGCGATCCTCGCTGCGATTGCGTATCCCAGCTACACGAACTACGTGTTGCGGACGCGGCGCGCCGACGGCAAGGAGTTCCTCATGCGTGTGGCCGCGGCGCAGGAGCGCCGTTTCACCAGCCTCAACCGCTACGGCGCGATGGCCGACCTCGGCCTTGGCACCAGCTCGGAGAATGGGTACTACACGGTCGACGTGGCCTTGGGCAACAGCGACCAGACCTACACGCTCACCGCCACGCCGCAAGGCGCGCAGGCGCCCGACCAGTGCGGGAACCTGACCCTGACCAACACCGGTTTCAAGGGCCAGTCCGGCACCGAAAGCAATGGCAAGTGCTGGTGATCCGGCGGCGCCGACGTACGCGTGGAGCCGCCCGGCGGTTGTCGCCCAACGGGCGAGTGTCTATACTCCGCGGCCCTCGCCGGAGTAGCTCAGCTGGTAGAGCAACGCATTCGTAATGCGTGGGTCGGGGGTTCGATTCCCTTCTCCGGCACCAGATCCGGCGCGGCGGCAGCGCATCGGCGTTGCCGCCGCGGCGCATCGCGGGAATCGGTCGCAACAGTTCCGGGCGGTTAGCTCAGCGGTAGAGCATTGCCTTCACACGGCAAGGGTCGCAGGTTCGATCCCTGCACCGCCCACCAAACCCGATGTACGTCACCAGCCGGTCTGCGGCCGCACGCCGCAGCCGCCGGCTTGAGCCTGCGCCGCATGCGCGGCTATGCTGGCCGCCCTCTCGAAGCGGGCCCGCGATCCCATGCGTCGACCACTGGTTGCCGGAAACTGGAAGATGCACGGCTCGCGTGCGATGGCGATCGAGCTCGTCGATGCGATTGCGGTCGATGCGGGCGGGGCGGTCGAACTTGCGGTCCTGCCGCCGTTTCCCTACCTGGACCTGTTGCTGACGCGCCACGCGGCAAGCGGCCTGGCGTTTGGCGCCCAGGACGTATCGGCGCACGCCGGCGGTGCCTACACCGGCGAAGTGGCCGCCTCGATGCTCAAGGACATCGGTTGCCGCTACGTGCTGGTCGGGCATTCCGAGCGGCGCCAGTACCACGGCGAGGATGATGCGCTCGTCGCCGCGAAGTTCAGCGCTGCACAGCAGGCCGCGCTGGTGCCGATCCTGTGCGTGGGCGAGACCCTGCAGCAGCGTGAGGCCGACCTCACGCGCGAGGTCGTGGGGCGCCAGCTCGACGCAGTCATCGCCGCCGCGGGCATCGCCGCGTTCGCGCAGGCCGTGGTGGCCTACGAGCCGGTGTGGGCGATCGGCACTGGGCGCACCGCGACCCCGGAGCAGGCGCAGCAGGTGCACGCCTTCATGCGTGACACTTTCGCGCGGCACGATGCTACAATCGCCGACTCGCTGCGGCTCCTGTATGGCGGCAGCGTCAAACCCGCCAATGCGGCCGAACTGTTCGGCCAGCGGGATGTGGATGGTGGTTTGATCGGCGGTGCGTCATTGTCGGCAGCGGATTTCCGCGCCATCGGTGCTGCCGCCTCCGTTTCGTGAAGAGTGCAAGATGCTGTTTATCGTTGCCAATGTCCTTTATGTGCTGACGGCGGTCGCCATGACTGTCCTGATCCTCCTGCAGCGTGGCGCGGGCGCCAACGCGGGATCAGGCTTCGGCGGCGGCGCGTCGGCGACCGTCTTCGGTGCGCGCGGCTCGGCCAACTTCCTGTCGCGCAGCACGGCGGTGCTTGCCGGTTTGTTCTTCCTGCTCAGCCTCGGCATGGGCATGTACGTGAGCCGTACGGCAGGCGATCGGCCGACCAGCACGGACCTGGGCGTGATGGCAGGCGTCACCACGCCCGCCAAGCCGGCCGAGCCCGCACCGGCGGCGACGAGCGACGTGCCCGCGGCCAGCGCGGCACCCGCCTCGGACAAGCCGGCCGCACCGGCTGCTCCGGCGGCGCAGGGCGACAAGCCGGCGGCACCACCGCCTGCGGCCGCGCCCGAACCCGGCAAGTAGGAAGGACGGAAAGTTGGCAGTGCCCAGGTGGCGGAATTGGTAGACGCACTACCTTGAGGTGGTAGCGGGGAGACCCGTGGAGGTTCGAGTCCTCTCTTGGGCACCACTTTGATGCGGACGACGATCGCCGTTGGCAGGCGATCGTCGTTCCGGATCGTTCTTTACCGTCGTCGTGCCGGTTGCGCCGGCCCGACCGCTGATGCGCCGACGGCGCGGAGGTGTCTGTGCTGGCCGAATATTTTCCGGTGCTGTTGTTCCTCGTGGTGGCGACGATCATCGGTGTCGCCCTGATTGCCATCGGCAACGTGCTTGGCCCGCGGCGACCCGATCGTGAGAAGGCCTCGGCCTACGAGTGCGGCTTCGAGGCGTTCGAGGATTCGCGCCTGCGCTTCGACGTGCGCTACTACCTCATCGCGATCCTGTTCATCATCTTCGATCTCGAAATCGCCTTCGTATTCCCGTGGGCGACCGTGTTCAGCAGCCTCGGCCTGGTCGGCTTCGTCGAGATGGGACTGTTCCTCGGCCTGCTCGTGCTCGGCTTCGCCTATGTGTGGAAGAAGGGGGCGCTGGAATGGGAATGAGGCCCCACCGCGGCGTGGCGGCGGCATGCGCGTGCGCATGCGGCGGCGTGGCCACCTCGCGTGATCAGCTTGCCAGGACCGTCGCATGAGCATTGTGTCCCGTGTCAGCGCGTCGATGCACAACCCGGCGCCGGTCGATGTCGTCGATGACATCCTGCGACCCGATGCCGAAAACCCGCTGATCCAGCGCGGCTTTGCCACCGCCTCGCTCGATGCGCTGATCAACTGGGCGCGTACCGGCTCGATGTGGCCGGTCACGTTCGGGCTGGCCTGTTGCGCGGTCGAGATGATGCACGCCAGCGCGGCGCGCCTGGACCTGGACCGTTACGGGGTGATCTATCGCCCGAGTCCACGCCAGTCGGACGTGATGATCGTGGCCGGCACGCTGGTCAACAAGATGGCGCCCGCGCTGCGCAAGGTCTACGACCAGATGCCCGACCCGAAGTGGGTGATCTCGATGGGCTCGTGCGCGAATGGCGGTGGCTACTACCACTATTCCTATGCCGTGGTGCGCGGTTGCGACCGCATCGTGCCGGTCGATGTGTACGTGCCCGGATGTCCGCCGACCGCGGAAGCGCTGATCCACGGCATCCTGCAGCTGCAGCAGAAGATACGCCGCACCAACACGATCGCGCGCTGATGGAGGCGCAGATGACCGCAACCGATCCAGTGCCGCACTCGGCCCTCGCGCAATTGCTCCAGGCCCGTCTGGGCGCACGCTGTGCGCGCATCGACGAGGCGCGTGGCCAGACCACGATCGAAGTGTTGCCCGAAAACTGGTTCAACGTGGCCATGACGCTGCGCGACGATCCGCAGTTGCAGTTCGAGCAGCTCATGGACCTGTGTGGCGTCGACTATCTGTCATGGGGCGAGGTCGAGTGGCAGGGCGACGAGGCGAGCTGGCAGGGCTTCTCGCGCGGCGTCGAAGGCGCCGGGCCGGGACGTTTCAGCTGGGCCGGGCGGCCCCGACCGGCGCACGTGCCGCACCGTTTCGCCGTGGTGGCACACCTGTTGTCGATCAGGCACAACCAGCGCCTGCGCGTGCGCGCGTACTGCGCCGATGACGAACTGCCCAGCCTTGCCTCGCTGGTGCCGGTGTGGCCCGGTGTGAACTGGTTCGAGCGCGAGGCCTTCGACCTGTTCGGCATCGTGTTCGAGGGGCATCCCGACCTGCGCCGCATCCTCACCGACTACGGTTTCGTCGGCCATCCGTTCCGCAAGGACTTCCCGCTCATCGGCAATGTCGAGGTGCGCTACGACGCCGACAAGAAGCGCGTGGTGTACGAGCCGGTGGCCTCGGTCCAGCCGCGCGTCACCGTGCCGCGCACGATCCGCGACGATTCGCGCTACGAGCAGGCGCAGGCCGAAGCCAAGGCGCGGGACGGAAAGTAAGCCATGCAGGAAATCAAGAATTACACGATGAACTTCGGCCCGCAGCATCCGGCTGCGCACGGCGTGTTGCGCCTGGTGCTGGAGCTCGACGGCGAGACCGTGATGCGGGTCGATCCGCACATCGGCCTGCTGCACCGCGCGACCGAAAAGCTGGCCGAGTCCAAGCCGTTCAACCACTCGATCGGCTACATGGACCGCCTCGACTACGTGTCGATGATGTGCAACGAGCACGCCTACGTGCGTGCGATCGAGAATCTGCTCGGCGTCGAGGTGCCCGAGCGCGCGCAGTGGATCCGCACGCTGTTCGACGAGATCACACGCATCCTCAACCACCTCATGTGGTTGGGTTCCAACGGCCTCGATCTCGGGGCGATGGCGGTGTTCCTGTACGCGTTCCGTGATCGCGAAGAGCTCATGGATTGCTACGAGGCGGTGTCGGGCGCGCGCATGCATGCGGCCTATTACCGCCCGGGCGGCGTCTACCGCGACCTGCCCGACGTGATGCCGCGTTACGCCGAGTCCAAGTGGCACAAGGGCCAGGACCTGGAGCGCCTGAACGAGTGGCGCAACGGGTCGATGCTCGATTTCCTCGATGCATTCACCGACGACTTCCCGCGTCGCGTCGACGAATACGAGACGCTGCTCACCGACAATCGCATCTGGAAGCAGCGCACGGTCGACATCGGCATCGTGTCGCCCGAGCAGGCGCTGCAGTGGGGCATGTCGGGGCCGATGCTGCGTGCCTCGGGCATCGAGTGGGACCTGCGCAAGAAGCAGCCCTACGCCAGGTATGCCGAGGTCGATTTCGACATCCCGGTGGGCAGCCGTGGCGACTGCTACGACCGCTACCTCGTGCGCGTGGAAGAGATGCGCCAGTCCAACCGCATCATCAAGCAGTGCGTGCGTTGGCTGCGCGCCAACCCGGGGCCGGTCATCACCCGCAACTTCAAGGTGGCGCCGCCCTCGCGCGTGGAGATGAAGCGCGACATGGAAGCGCTCATCCACCACTTCAAGCTGTTCACCGAAGGCTACATGGTGCCCGCGGGCGAGACCTACGCCGCGGTCGAGGCTCCCAAGGGCGAATTCGCGGTGTACCTGGTGTCCGATGGCGCCAACAAGCCGTTCCGCATGCACTGCCGCGCACCGAGCTTCGCCCACCTGTCGTCGATGGACACGATCGTGCGCGGCCACATGCTGCCCGACGTGGTGGCGATGATCGGCACCTACGATGTGGTTTTTGGGGAGGTGGACCGATGAAACCCACAGGTACCTGGAACGAGGTCAAGGACGTCGACCCGCTGGTCGCGCTGAGCGCCGAGACGCGCGCGCACATCGACCACTGGCTCACCAAGTTCCCGGCCGATCGCAAGCGTTCGGCGCTGATCCAGGGGCTGTGGGCCGCGCAGGAGCAGAACGGCGGGTACCTCACCGATGCGCTCATCACCGCGGTCACGCGCTATCTCGGCCTACCGCCCGTGTGGGGCTACGAGGTCGCGACGTTCTATTCGATGTTCGAGACCACGCCGGTCGGGCGCAACAACGTGGCGATCTGCACCAACATCTCGTGCTGGCTCAACGGTGCCGAGGAGATCGTGCGCCACTGCGAGGCCAAGTACGGCATCAAGCTGGGCGAGAGCAGCAGCGACGGCCGCATCTACCTCAAGAAGGAAGAGGAGTGCCTGGCCGCGTGCTGCGGAGCGCCGATGATGGTGGTCAACGGCCACTATCACGAGAAGCTCACGCTGGCGCAGGTCGACCAGATCCTCGATGAGCTCAAGTAGGCGGCATCACCCGCTCCCACCCCGGACCGATTCCACGCATCCACGACTTCGACATGGCATACGGCAATCCACCCCAGGAACACCAGGTCGTCTACACGACGCTGCATTTCGAGCAGCCGTGGACGCTGGACAACTACCTGAAGGTTGACGGCTACAAGGCGTGGAAGAAGATCCTCGCCGACAAGCCCGATCCCGCGTCGATCATCGACGAGCTCAAGAAGAGCGGCTTGCGTGGCCGCGGCGGCGCGGGCTTTCCGACCGGGCTGAAGTGGTCGTTCATGCCCAAGGGCACGATGCAGAAGTACATGCTGTGCAATTCGGACGAGTCCGAGCCCGGCACCTGCAAGGATCGCGACATCCTGCGCTTCAACCCGCATGCGGTGGTCGAGGGGCTCGCGATCGCCTGCTACGCGACCGGCACCAGCGTGGCCTACAACTACATGCGCGGCGAGTTCCACCACGAGCCGTTCGAGCACTTCGAGGCCGCGCTCAAGGAGGCCTATGCCGCGGGGCTGCTCGGCAAGAACATCCAGGGTTCGGGCATCGACGTCGACATTCATGGCGCGCTCGGCGCCGGCGCCTACATCTGCGGCGAGGAAACCGCGCTGATGGAGTCGCTCGAGGGCAAGAAGGGCCTGCCGCGCTTCAAGCCGCCGTTCCCGGCCAATTTCGGCCTGTACGGCAAGCCGACCACGATCAACAACACCGAGACCTACGCCTCGGTGCCGAGCATCCTCAACAAGGGCGCCGAGTGGTTCCTCGCGCAGGGCAAGCCCAACAACGGCGGGCCCAAGGTGTTCTCGGTATCCGGCCACGTCAACAATCCGGGCAACTTCGAGATCAAGCTCGGCACGCCATTCCGCGACCTGCTGGAGATGGCCGGCGGCGTGCGCAACGGCCATCGCCTCAAGGCGGTGATCCCGGGCGGATCGTCGATGCCGGTGCTGCCGGCGGCGGTGATGATGGACCTCACGATGGACTATGACGCGATCCAGAAGGCCGGCTCGGGCCTGGGTTCGGGCGCGGTCATCGTGATGGATGAAACCACCTGCATGGTGCGTGCCTGCCAGCGCATCAGCCGCTTCTACATGAAGGAGAGCTGCGGCCAGTGCACGCCCTGCCGCGAAGGCACCGGCTGGATGCAGCGCATGCTCACGCGCATCGTCAACGGCCAGGCGCGACTGGAAGACCTCGACCTGTTGCGCGAGGTCACGGGCCAGATCGAAGGTCACACCATCTGCGCGTTCGGCGAGGCGGCGGCATGGCCGGTGCAGGGCATGCTGCGGCATTTCTGGCCCGAGTTCGAATACTTCATCAGGAACGGTCGCTCGATCGTCGACGATCGCGTCGGAGCCGCCGCATGAACCGGCATCGGCATGACGCGGCCCGCAGCGACGTGGCAGTGGCCACAACCCACCGTGGCCGGCCCGCCGGCCTGCCGCTTACCGCATCCCGCTTCCCGGCCCCGCAGTCATGAGCGCCCAGCCCGCAGTCCCCGGCGTGCCGCCGGATCACGTCACGATCGAGATCAACGGCCAGTCACTGGTGGTGCCGAAGAACTCGATGATCATCCAGGCCGCCGACAAGGCCGGCATCGCGATCCCGCGCTTCTGCTACCACAAGAAGCTGCCGATCGCGGCCAATTGCCGCGAGTGCATGGTCGAGATCGAGATGGGCGGGCGCATGGTGCCCAAGCCCGCACCCGCCTGCGCCACACCGGTCGCCGATGGCATGCGCGTGTGGACGCAGTCGGCCAAGGCGCTGGCCGGCCAACGCAATGCGCTCGAATTCCTTCTCATCAACCATCCGCTGGATTGCCCGATCTGCGACCAGGGCGGCGAGTGCGAGCTGCAGGACCTCACGATGGGCTTTGGCCGTTCGGTGAGCCGTTTCGTCGAGCGCAAGCGCACCATCGCCGACGAGGACCTGGGTCCGCTGGTGGCGACCGAGATGACGCGCTGCATCCACTGCACGCGCTGTGTGCGGGTGATGGCCGAAATCGCCGGCACGCACGAACTGGGCGGGATGGAGCGCGGCGAGCGGCTGCAAATCGGCACCTACGTGGGCAAGCCGCTCATGAGCGAGCTGTCGGGCAACGTGATCGACGTGTGTCCGGTCGGTGCGCTCACCAACAAGCCGTTCCGCTTCAAGGCGCGCGCCTGGGAGCTCATCGCGCGCGAGGGCATTGGCTATCACGACGCACTCGGCTCCAACCTGTGGCTGCACACGCGCCGTGGCGAGGTGCTGCGCACGGTGCCGCGCGACAACGAGGCGATCAACGAATGCTGGCTGTCCGATCGCGACCGCTACAGCCACGAGGGCCTGCAGGCGGATGATCGCGCCACCCGGCCGCTGATCCGCAAGGACGGCGCGCTGGTCGAGGTCGGCTGGGACGAGGCGATCGCCTTCGTCGCCAACGGCCTGCGTGCGGCGCAGGGCGAGGTGGGCGCGCTGGTGGCACCGCTCGCCTCCAATGAGGAGGGCCATCTGCTCGGCCGCATCCTGCGTGGGCTGGGCAGCGACGCCATCGACCATCGCCTGCGCGTGCAGGACTTTGCCGATGCGCCGTTCGCGCAGCGCTTCCAGATGCCGGTCGCACAGGTGGAGAAGGCGCGCCAGGTGCTGCTGATCGGCTGCAACCCGCGCCATGAGATGCCGCTGCTGCACCAGCGCCTGCGCAAGGCGTGGAAGGCGGGCGCGCAGGTCCACGCGCTCAACCTGCTCGACTTCGATTTCACCTTCGAGCCCGCGAGCAAGTCGGTCCTCACGCCCCAGGCACTGGTCGAGGCGGTGCTGGACCTGGCCAAGGCGGCCAACGACCTCGGCCACCTGCCGCAATCGACCGCGCTGGCCAGGCTCATCGAGGGACGCAGCGCCGGTGCTGCCGCAACGACGCTGGCCAAGCTGCTGTTCGATGCCGGCAGCGATGCGCTGATCCTGCTCGGCGAGACCGCACTCAACCACCCGCGTGCGTCGGCGATCCGTGCCGCCGCGCACTTCCTGGCCAAGGCCAGTCGCGCCGCCTGCAACGAGATTCCCTCCGGCGCCAATGCGATCGGACTCGCCCATGCCGGCGCGCAGCCGCGCGCGGGCGGGCCCGATGCGGCCGCGATGCTGGCGCGTCCGCCGCGCACGCTCGTGGTCTACCAGGCCGGCTCGCAGGACACCAGCGCGCCGGCTGCATTCGATGCGGCGCGCAGCAACGCGCAGTTCTGTGTCTACATCGGCGCCTACGCCTGCAACGGCGTGCGCCGCACGGCGCACGCGGTGTTGCCGATCGGGCTGCCGCCGGAAGTGGACGGCAGCTACACCAACGTCGACGGCACCACCCAGGTGCTGGCCGCGGGCGCGCAGTTGCCGGGCGAGGCCAAGGCCGGCTGGCGCGTGTTGCGCGCGCTCGGCGCCGCGCTGAGCATGCCGCAGTTCGATTTCGTGCAGATCGACGAACTGCGTGCGCAGATGGCCAAGGCCGACGCGCCGATGGGGGCGGCCACCGGGCGCATCGCCGAGGCCACGGCCGGCAGCGCCGCGTTCACGCGCGTGGCCACCACCGCGATCTATCGCAGCGACCAGGTGGTACGCCGCGCGGCTTCGCTGCAGGCGCATCCGCTCACGCGCGCGGCCTGCGTCACGCTCAACCCGCAGGACGCGCTCGCGCTCGGCCTCGGCCACGGCGGCAGCGCCAGCGTGTCGGGCGTGAGCCTGCCGGTCGAAGTGTCGGCCAGCGTGCCGCGTGGGGCGGCGTGGGTCGAGGCCGGACTGGCCGCTACCCGCGCGGTGCCGCCACACGGTGCCACCGTGGACATCGCCAAGGCGTGACGACGACATGAACTACATCATCGACGCCTACCAGTTCTGCGCCTCGCACTTCCCGACGCTCACGATGGCGATCGGCCTGCTGCTGTTCCCGCTGCTGCCCGTGATCATCGCGGTGGCGATGTACGTGTGGTGGGAGCGCAAGGTCATCGGCTGGATGCACGTGCGCGTCGGCCCGAACAAGATCGGCCCGTTCGGCCTGCTGCAGACCTTTGCCGACGTCTTCAAGCTCCTGCTCAAGGAAGTCGTCTACCCGGCTCGCGCCAACAAGGCCCTGTTCGTGCTCGCGCCACTGTGGGCGCTGGTGCCCGCGTTCGCGGCATGGGCGGTGGTGCCGATCGGTTCGCACGTGGCCTGGTCCGACGCCAACGCGGGCCTGCTGTTCCTGCTCGCGATGACCTCGATGGGCGTGTACGGCATCATCATCGCAGGCTGGGCCTCCAACTCGCGCTACGCGATGCTCGGGGCGATGCGCTCGGCCGCGCAGGTGGTGTCCTACGAGATCGCGATGGGTTTCTCGCTGGTGAGCGTGCTGATTCTCGCCGGCAGCCTCAACCTGTCCGACATCGTCAATGCGCAGGCGGGCAGCAAGGGCGCGCTCGACTGGTTCTTCCTGCCGCTATTGCCGATGTTCGTGATCTATTTCGTGTCCGGCATCGCCGAAACCAACCGCTTGCCGTTCGACATGGCCGAAGGCGAGTCGGAGATCGTGGCCGGCTTCCACGTCGAGTATTCGGGTGCACCGTTCGCGGTGTTCTTCCTCACCGAATACGCCAACATGATCCTCGTTTCGTTCATGGTGCCGCTGCTGTTCCTCGGCGGCTGGCTGTCGCCGTTCCCGGTCAGCTGGGGTTGGATCGGTGCACCGGGGTGGTGGTGGCTGTTCGCCAAGATGTTCGTGTTCGCGACCGCCTACCTGTGGCTGCGCGCCACCTTCCCGCGTTATCGCTACGACCAGATCATGCGCCTGGGCTGGAAGGTGTTCATCCCGATCACGCTGGCGTGGGTATTCGTGGCCGGCTGCATGAAGTACTTCGGCTGGGTCGTGGCGGGCGCCTGAGGTCAATGCAATGAATCGAGTCGTCAATTACTTCAAGAGCCTCATGTTGCTGGAGCTGTGGGCCGGCATGTGGCTCACGCTCAAGTACCTGGTGCGCCCGAAGTACACGATGCGCTACCCGATGGAGCACATCCCCAAGTCGAACCGCTTCCGCGGCCTGCACGCGCTGCGCCGTTATCCCAACGGCGAGGAACGCTGCATCGCCTGCAAGCTGTGCGAGGCGGTGTGCCCGGCGCTGGCGATCACCATCGACTCGGCGCCGCGCGAGGATGGCAGCCGGCGCACCACGCGCTACGACATCGATCTGTTCAAGTGCATCTTCTGCGGCTTCTGCGAAGAGAGCTGCCCGGTCGATTCGATCGTGCTCACCTCGATCCACGAGTACCACATGGAGCAGCGCGGCGAGAACGTGATCATCAAGCCGCAGTTGCTCGCGATCGGCGATCGCTTCGAGAACGAAATCGCCGCGGCGCGCGCGCAAGACGCGCCCTTCCGCTAACGACGAGTGCGCCTGCATGACATTCCCGCTCATCAGCTTCTACGTATTCGCCGCGATCACCACGCTGGCCGCGCTCGCCGTGATCACGGTGCGCAGCCCCGTGCACGCGGCGCTGTGCCTCGTGCTGACGTTCTTCTCGGCCGCCTGCACCTGGTTGCTGGCCGACGCCGAGTTCCTCGCGATCGTGCTGGTGCTGGTCTATGTCGGCGCGGTCATGGTGCTGTTCCTGTTCGTGGTGATGATGCTCGATGTGGACATCGACCCGCTGCGTGAGGGCTTCATCAAGGCCTTGCCGGTCGGGCTGCTGGTCGCGGTGGTGATGCTGGTGGAGATGCTCACGCTGATCGGCGTGCGCGCGCTGCAGCTGCCGGCACCGGGTGATCCGGCACTGGCGGCCGGCATGTCCAACACGCAGTGGCTGGCGATGGCACTGTTCAGCCAGTACCTGCTGCCGTTCGAGATCGCGGCGCTGATCCTCACCGTGGCGATCGTGGCCGCGATTCCGCTCACCCTGCGCCGACGCCAGGGCGTGCGCATGCAGGATCCCGCGCGCCAGGTGCGTGTGCAGCCGGGCGAGCGTCTGCGCATCGTCAAGATGGTCGCGGAAAAGCCCGCGCCGCAGCCGGAGACCAGCAGCCCATGATCACGCTCGCGCATTACCTCACGCTGGGGGCGGTGCTGTTCTGCATCGCGGTCGCCGGCATCTTCATCAACCGCAAGAACGTCATCATCCTGCTCATGTCGATCGAGCTGATGCTGCTGGCGGTGAACACCAACTTCATCGCCTTTTCGCGCTTCCTCGGCGACGTCTCGGGCCAGGTGTTCGTGTTCTTCATCCTGACCGTGGCCGCGGCCGAGTCGGCGATCGGCCTGGCGATCCTGGTGGTGCTGTTCCGCAACCGCGCGACGATCAACGTCACGCGCATCGATGACCTGAAGGGCTGATACGAACAACCTTCCCGGGGGCAGGGAAGGCGGCGCCGAGCGCCGGTTGAAAACCCGGTCGCCGGACAGGCCCGACGACCCCATGCGCATGACCCGCGCCGTCCACGGCAGCGCGGTTGAACGAACAGATGGAAATGGCTATGACCTTGAGTACCACCGTCCTGCTGCTCATCGTCCTCGCACCGTTGGCCGGTGCGGTGGTCGCCGGACTGTTTCGCAACCTGATCGGGCGCGCGGCCTCGGCCGGCGTCACGATCGTGGGCGTGGCGGTGTCGTGCGCGCTGTCGCTACTGGTGTTCTACCAGCTGGTGTGGGGTGGTGCGACGACCTACAACCAGAACATCTATACCTGGTTCGAGGTCGGCCCGATCAGCGCCCACATCGGCTTCCTGGTCGACCGCCTCACCGCGATGATGATGGCGGTGGTGACGTTCGTGTCACTCATGGTGCACATCTACACGATCGGCTACATGGCCGATGACAAGGGCTTTTCGCGCTTCTTCAGCCATATCGCGCTGTTCACGTTCTCGATGCTCATGCTGGTCATGAGCAACAACTTCCTGCAGCTGTTCGTTGGCTGGGAACTGGTCGGCCTGGTGTCCTACCTGCTGATCGGCTTCTGGTTCGACCGGCCCTCGGCGGTGTATGCGAGCCTCAAGGCCTTCATCGTCAATCGCGTGGGCGACTTCGGCTTCATCCTCGGCATCGCCGGTGCGCTGTACTGGTTCGGCTCGCTCGACTACGCCAGCGTGTTCGCGGCCGCCAAGGCGCCCGACGCCGCCAACCGCACCGTGGAGATCTTCGCGGGCCATCCGTGGAGCGTCGCCACCATCGTGTGCCTGTGCCTGTTCGTCGGTGCGATGGGCAAGTCGGCGCAGGCGCCGCTGCATGTGTGGCTGCCCGACTCGATGGAAGGCCCGACCCCGATCTCGGCGCTGATCCATGCCGCGACCATGGTGACCGCGGGAATCTTCATGGTCGCGCGCATGTCGCCGCTGTACGAATTGAGCGAGACCGCGCTGTCGTTCGTGCTGTTCATTGGCGCCACCACCGCGCTGTTCACCGGCCTGATCGGCATCGTGCAGAACGACATCAAGCGCGTGGTCGCCTATTCGACCCTGTCGCAGCTGGGTTACATGACCGTGGCGCTGGGCGTGTCGGCCTACGCGGGCGGCGTCTACCACCTGATGACGCATGCGTTCTTCAAGGCACTGCTGTTCCTCGGCGCGGGCTCGGTCATCATCGCGATGCACCACGATCAGGACATGCGTCGCATGGGCGGCCTGGCCAAGTACATGCCGATCACCTGCATCACGATGTGGCTCGGTTCGCTCGCGCTGGTGGCGGCGCCCGGCTTCTCGGGTTTCTACTCCAAGGACGCGATCATCGAGGCGGTGGCCGAGTCGCATCGGGCATTCGCAGGCTATGCGTGGTTCTGCGTCATGGCCGGCGTGTTCGTGACCTCGCTGTACAGCTTCCGCCTGCTGTACATGACCTTCCATGGCAAGGAGCGCTTCGTGGTCGAACACGGTGGGCATGGTCACGGCCATCACCACCACGAGCCCGGGCACCTGGAGCATCCGCCGCGCGAATCGCCGTGGGTGGTGACCGTGCCGCTCATGTTGCTCGCGATCCCGTCGGTGGTGATCGGCTGGAGTACGGTCGGCCCGGCGCTGTTCGGTGGTTGGTTCGGCGATTCGATCCAGGTGCTGCCGCGCAACGACGTGCTCGGCGAACTCGCACATTCGTTCCACGGCCCGCTGGCCGCGGTGCTGCACGGTTTCACCCAGGCACCGTTCTGGATCGCCCTGGCCGGCTTCGTGGTCGCGACCTGGATCTGGCTGTACCGCCCCGCGATTGCCGATCACGCGGCCAAGGCACTGCGTCCGCTGTACAACATGCTGGTCAACAAGTACTGGGTCGATGACCTCTACCGCGTGCTGTTCATCGGCGGCGGTCAGGCGCTCGGACGTGGCCTGTGGAAAGCCGGCGATACCGCGGTGATCGATGGCGCGATCGACGGCTCCTCGGCACTGGTCGACCGCACCGCCGGCGTCGTGCGCTGGGTGCAGTCGGGATATCTCTATCACTATGCGTTCGCGATGATCCTTGGCCTCATCCTGCTGCTGGGCGGGCTGTGGTGGACGCTCGCGCACGCGGTGGCCTGATCGACACGGGACCGGACCTCTCATGCCTGCTTCGCATCTACTCAGCCTGTTGATCTGGTTGCCGATCGTCGGCGCGATCGCCGTCCTCGTGTTCGGCCGCCAGGCGCAGACCGCACGCTGGCTTGCTCTGGCGTTCGCCGCGGCGACCTTCGCCTGCTCGCTGCCGCTGTGGACCGGTTACGACACCAGTGGCCCGGTGATGCAGTTCGTCGAGAACCTGCCGTGGATCGGCGCCCTGCATGCGAACTACGCGCTCGGCGCCGATGGCATCTCGGTCGCGCTCATCGTGTTGACCACCTTCGCGCACCTGCTGGTAGTGATCGGCTCATGGGGCCAGATCAAGGACCGCGTACCGTTGTACATGGCCGCGCTGCTTGGCATGGAGGGGGTGCTGGTTGGCGTGTTCGCCGCCACCGATGCCTTGCTGTTCTATGTGTTCTTCGAGGCCATGCTCATCCCGATGTTCATCATGATCGGCGTGTGGGGCGGGCCGCGGCGCATCTACGCCACGCTCAAGTTCTTCATCTACACGTTCTTTGGCTCGATCTTCATGTTGATCGCGCTGATCTACCTGCACCTCAAGACCGGCGAGTTCTCGCTCGCGGCGTTCGCGAACGCGCCGCTCAGCAGCAAGGAGCAGGCCTGGTTGTTCTTCGCGTTCGTGGCCGGCTTCGCCATCAAGGTGCCGATGTGGCCGGTACACACCTGGTTGCCCGATGCGCACGTGGAGGCGCCCGCCGGCGGCTCGATCATCCTGGCCGCGATCATGCTCAAGGTCGGCGGCTACGGCTTCATCCGCTTCTCGTTGCCGATCACGCCCGACGCGAGCCTGGAGTATGCCTGGGTCATGATCGCGGCCTCGCTCATCGCGATCGTCTACATCGGCCACGTCGCGCTGGTGCAGCCGGACCTCAAGAAGCTCATCGCCTACTCGTCGGTAGCGCACATGGCGTTCGTGACGCTGGGAACCTTCATCGCGCTCGCGCTGGTGCGCGATGCCGGCAATGCCGCGGGCGCGCGCCTGGGCATCCAGGGCGCGATGGTGCAGATGATCTCGCACGGTTTCGTCTCGGGTGCGCTGTTCGCGTGCATCGGCATCATGTACGAACGCATGCACACGCGCATGATCAAGGACTACGGCGGCATCGGCCACGTGATGCCGTGGTTCGGTGCGTTCTGGGTGCTGTTTGCGATGGCCAACTGCGGACTGCCGGGCACCAGCGGCTTCGTCGGCGAATTCATGGTGATCATGGCGTCGTTCCAGGACCAGCCGATGATCGCGTTCGTGGCCGCCTACACGCTGATCATCGGTGCCGGTTACTCGCTGTGGCTGGTCAAGCGCATCATCTACGGTCCGGTGGCGAACGACCACGTAGCGGCGATGCAGCCGCTGGACATGCGTGAGTGGATCGTGCTCGCGGCATTTGCCCTGGGCGTGCTGGCCGTGGGCGTGTATCCGAAATTCCTGACCGACCTGATGGAGCCGGCCGTGCAGCAGATCGTGTCGCAGCTGGGGCAGGCCAAGGTATGAACCCGACCATGATTGCGTTCAACAGCGCCGACCTCGTCACCCTCGCGCCCGAGATCTTCCTGCTTGGCGCGACCTGCGCGATCCTGCTGATCGACCTGTTCCTCAAGCCCGGTCAGCGCCACATCACCCATGTGCTCGCCCTGCTGGCGCTGGCGGGAACGGCCGGCCTGCTGTGGCAGGACGCCGATGCGCCGCGTGTGTACGCGTTCAACGGCATGTTCATCCGCGACGGCGTGGCCGGGTTGCTCAAGCTGTTCATCGTGTTGACCACCGCACTGGTGTTCCTCTACAGCCGCAGCTACATGCGTGAGCGCAAGCTGCTGGTGGGCGAGTTCTACCTGCTGCTGCTGTTTGCCACGTTGGGCATGATGCTGCTGGTGTCGGCCGGCAGCCTCGTCACCGTGTACGTGGGGCTTGAGCTGCTCACGCTCAGCTCCTATGCGCTGGTCGCGCTCAACCGCGAGTCGACGTTGTCGTCGGAAGCGGCGATCAAGTATTTCGTGCTTGGCGCACTGGCCTCGGGCATGCTGCTGTATGGCATGTCGATGCTGTATGGCGCAACCGGCACGCTCGACCTGGCCAGGATCAACGCGCTTGCGGATCTGTCCGCGGCCGCGCCGCACCGCACGCTGCTCGCGTTCGGCCTCGTGTTCCTCGTGGTCGGCATCGGCTTCAAGCTCGGTGCGGCGCCGTTCCACATGTGGCTGCCCGACGTGTACCACGGTGCGCCGACCTCGATCACGCTGTTCATCAGTTCCGGATCCAAGCTCGCCGCGGTCGGCATGGCCTATCGGCTGCTCGAAGGCGCTTTGGGCACGATGCACACCGACTGGACCACGATGCTGAGCGTGCTCGCGGTGCTGTCGCTCGCGGTGGGCAACGTCATCGCGATCGCGCAGACCAACCTCAAGCGCATGCTCGCCTACTCGACGATTTCGCACATCGGCTTCCTGTTGCTGGGCTTCATCAACGGCACCGCCGCGGGCATCGCCGCCGCGGTGTTCTACATGATCTGCTATGCGCTGATGGCCACGGCCGCGTTCGGCGTGATGATGCTGCTCGCGCGGGCGGGGTTCGAGGCCGAGGAGATCGACGACTTCAAGGGCCTCAACCGGCGCAACCCATGGTACGCGGGCATGATGGCGATCACGATGTTCTCGTTGGCCGGCATTCCACCGCTGTTCGGCTTCTTCGCCAAGCTCATGGTGCTCAAGGTGGTGATCGACGCGGGCCACCTGTGGCTGGCGATCGTCGCGATCATCTTCGCGATCATCGGCCTGTTCTACTACCTGCGCGTGGTCAAGGTGATGTACTTCGACCCGCCGGCCGACGAGGCTGCGCTTGCGCTGCCGGCGGACCTGCCGTTCCGCTGGGCCCTGTCGCTCAATGCGCTCGCGCTGGTGGTGATGGGCGTGGCCTGGAGCCCGTTGCTGGATTGGTGCAACCAGGCCCTGGCGGCATCGGTGCCGCTGCCGCCCTGATCGCGCGCCGCCGCTGCCGGTAGGCGGCAGCGGGCGTTGCTTCGCGCCGCGGGAACGGCCGGGGCCGCAAGCCCTGGCGTCCCGTTGCAGGCTGCCGATGGCGCCGCCCGCTGCGGCTGGGGCGCCGCTTTTCGCTGGGGTCCTTGCCGCGGCTACGCGGTTGCGGCTATCCTAGGCGACTCGGTGCGGGGTGGAGCAGTCTGGCAGCTCGTCGGGCTCATAACCCGAAGGTCGCAGGTTCAAATCCTGCCCCCGCTACCACACGTCCCTGCATGCCAGCAGGGACAGGTCAGGGAGGAGGCCGCGAAACGCGGCTTTTTTCTTGGCGGCGACGCGCCCATGGAAGCGGCGCGAGCGGAGGATCCGGGATGATCAGGGTGAGGCAAGGCGCAGGATGCGCCGACTGCATTGCGCAGGCCGCCGATGTTGGATGCGACACAACGGCGAACGACGGAATGGGCCTCGGGCCCATTTTTTGTTTGTGTTTCCCGGGATTTGGCAGCGCGTTGGGACGATATGGACAGCTCGCAACTGCAACAGCTCATCGAGCCACTGGTCACGGCCCTCGGGCTGGAACTGGTCGGCGTCGAGTTCTCCACCGGTGCCGGTGGCGGGCTGTTGCGCGTGTACATCGACGAGCCCGGGCAGGGTGTGGGCATTGACGACTGCGAGCGCGCGAGCCGCGAGATATCGGCCTTGCTCGACGTCAATGATCCGATCGCGGGTCGCTACACGCTGGAGGTGTCCTCGCCGGGCCTGGAGCGACCGCTGTTCACGCCCGCGCAGTTCGAGCGGTTCAAGGGCGAGCGCGCCAAGGTCACGGTGGGCCTGCCGATCGACGGTCGGCGCCGCTTCCAGGGTGTGATCGGCCCGGTGGATGCCGAGCGCGTCGTGATCGAGCAGGACGGCAAGCCGGTGGCGATTGCGTGGGCCAACATCATCAAGGCCCACCTTCTGCCCGATTACGCGGCGCTTGGCCTGGCACCGGCCAAGCCGGGCAAGGCCGGTGCTGCCAAGGCGGGCAAGCGCGGCAAGTAGTTGTGCGCGGACGCCGTGCGCGGCGGTGCGTGCAAGCGAACGGCATCGATCGCGTGGCGCACGTGGATTCGATGGATGGAACAGGCGGCTGGAGGCCGTGGTGGCAGGCAACACGCGTGGCCCGGCGCGCAAGGCGGGCGAACAACCCAGGTTTCTGCATACCGGCAGGGCGATGGCGCATCGCACCCGGAGGAGTCACTCAATGAGCAAAGAACTGCTGCTGGTCGTCGATGCGGTCGCCAACGAGAAGGGCGTACCCAAGGGCGTCATTTTCGAAGCGATGGAGGCGGCGCTGGCGTCCGCGGCCAAGAAGCGCTACCTCGACGAGGATGTCGCGGTGCGGGTGGCGATCGACCGCGACAGCGGCGACTACGAGACCTTCCGGCGCTGGGAAGTGGTGGCCGATGACGTGGTGATGGAGTCGCCCGACCGGCAACTGCGCCTGATGGACGCGGTGGACGAGGTGCCTGGAATCGAGGTCGGCGAGTTCATCGAGGAGCCGATCGAGAACCCCGAATTCGGTCGCATCGCCGCGCAGGCCGCCAAGCAGGTCATCGTGCAGCGCGTGCGCGAGGCCGAGCGCGCCCTCGTGGTCGACGCCTACAAGGACCGCGTGGGCGAGCTCATCACCGGCATCGTCAAGCGCGTCGAGCGCGGCAGCATCTACCTCGACCTCGGCGGCAATGCCGAGGCTTTCGTGGCACGCGATCGCAGCATCCCGCGCGAACCGGTGCGCACCGGCGATCGCCTGCGCGGCTACCTGTACGAAGTCAAGTCCGAGCCACGCGGACCGCAGTTGTTCGTGTCGCGTACCGCGCCCGAACTCATGATCGAGCTGTTCAAGCTCGAGGTGCCCGAGGTTGGCCAGGGCCTGGTCGAGATCAAGGCCTGTGCGCGTGATCCGGGCGATCGCGCCAAGATCGCGGTGATCGCCCACGACAACCGCACCGACCCGATCGGCGCCTGCATCGGCATGCGCGGCTCGCGCGTGCAGGCGGTGTCCAACGAGCTCAATGGCGAGCGCATCGACATCGTGCTGTGGAACGAGAACCCGGCCCAGTTCGTGATCAACGCGATGGCGCCGGCCGAGGTGCAGTCGATCATCGTCGATGAAGAAAAGCATTCGATGGACATCGCGGTGGCCGAGGACAAGCTGTCGCAGGCAATCGGGCGCGGTGGCCAGAACGTGCGCCTGGCCAGCAAGCTCAGCGGTTGGCAGCTCAACGTGATGACCGCCGACCAGGTGCGCGACAAGAGCGAGGCCGAGCAGGCCGCCGCGCGCGAGCTGTTCATCGGCAAGCTCGAAGTGGACGGCGAGATCGCGCAGATCCTCGTGCAGGAAGGCTTCTCCACCGTGGAGGAAATCGCCTACGTGCCGACCGCCGAGTTGCTGGCGATCGAGGGCTTCGACGAGGACATCGTCGAGGAACTGCGCGCGCGCGCGCGTGACGCGCTGCTCACCGATGCACTGGCGGTCGAGGAAGGTCTGGCCGACAACCAGCCGGCCGAGGACCTGCTCGCGGTGGACGGCATGGACGAGAGCCTCGCCTTCGAGCTGGCTGCGCACGGCATCGTCACGCGCGAGAACCTGGCCGACCTTGCCACCGACGAGTTCATGGAGCTGGGGATCGAGGGGATCGACGAGGCACAGGCGGCGGCGCTGATCATGGCGGCCCGCGGCGTGGACGCCTCATAAGCGCGTCAGCGCGTTTTCCGCTGCGGCGGAACAGTCGGCGGTGAGGCGCGCACGAGCGCGATCCCGCCAGCGGCAGGCGTCAGTGCGAAGCGCCGCCGCTGCGACCACAGCCGCAGGTTCGCACGGGTCACGGAGTGCTCAATCGATGTCGGACGTCACCATCAAACAACTGGCCAAGGTGCTCGGCACGCCGGTCGACAAGCTGCTCGCGCAGCTTGGCGAGGCCGGAATGAAGTTCTCCGATCCCGACCAGGTCATCAGCAGCACCGAGAAGGTCAAGCTGCTCGGCTTCCTGCGCCGGACCCATGGCAAGAAGGAAGAGGCGCCGGCCGCGACCGCAACGGCGCCGCGCCAGATCACGCTCAAGCGCCGCACCGTGAGCGAGATCACCGTGGTGCCGGGCCAGCGTGGCGCGACGGCCAAGACCGTCAACGTCGAGGTGCGCCAGAAGCGCACCTACGTCAAGCGCAGTTCGGTGGAAGAGACCACGCAGGTCGACTCCGAACGCGAAGAGGCGCTGCGCAAGCTCGCCGAGTCCCAGCTCAAGCGCGAGGCCGAGAGCCAGGCGCTGGCCGAAGCCGACCGACGGCGCCAGGAAGAGGACGCGCGCATGCGCGCGGCCGAGGAGGCGCGTCGCGCCGCCGCGGAAGCGGCCGAGGAAGAAGCGCGCCGCCAGGCCGAGGCGGCGGCCGCGCCCAAGCCGGCGGCCGAGCCCGGCGCTGCCGCAGCGACGCCGG
>QUBV01000107.1 GCA_014338185.1 Lysobacterales bacterium
GCCACGGTTGCTCGATGAGCTGCGGGCGCGCGTACGCCGGCTGGGCTTGTCGCTGCGCACCGAGGAGGCGTATGCCGGTTGGGTGCGGCGCTTCGTCCTTGCCAACGGCAAACGGCATCCGGGCCAGCCGCGCAGGCTCATCGTCCGGCTCGCGCCGACCACGACTTCTGGCCGGTGTGCGCGGTTGCGCGGCGCGCTATGGTCGCGCGCTGCTGCCTGCGCGTTGGCGCGGGCCTTGCCACGGAGCCCTTGCCATGTCGCCACGTCCCTGCATCGCACTGCTGGCCGCGCTGCTGTCCACCGCCGCGCTGGCGGCGCCGGCTGAACAGGCCACGCATACGCTGACCGGCGCGGACCTGTTCAACCTCGAAGCCGCGAGCGACCCGCAGATCTCGCCCGATGGCAACGCCGTGGTGTACGTGCGGCGCAGCAACGACATCATGACCGACCGTGCGCGCTCGTCGCTGTGGCTGATCGACGTGGCCAGCGGCACGCAAACGCCGCTGGTCGCGGGTGCGGGCTCGCACGTGCAGCCGCGCTGGTCGCCGGACGGCACGCGCATCGCCTACCTGTCCAGCGACGGCGACAAGCCGGGCATGCAGCTGTATGTGCGCTGGCTCAGGGGCGGCGCCACCGCGCGCATCACCAGCCTGCCCTCGACCCCGCGCGGCTTCGCCTGGTCGCCCGACGGCACCCGCATCGCGTGGTCGATGTTCGTGCCCGACGAAGGCAGCCAGCTCGGCAAGGCGCCGGCCAAGCCACCCGGCGCGCAGTGGGCCGAACCGCTGCAGGTGATCGACAAGATCGTCTACCGCAGCGACGAGGGCGGCTACGCCAAGCCCGGCTACGTGCAGATCTTCTGGAGTGCGGCCGATGGCGGCGCGCCGGTCCAGCTCACCTTCGGCGCCCACAACGCGGGCGGCCGGATCGCCTGGTCGCACGACGGCCGCGAGGTGTTGTTCAGCGCCAACCTCGCGCCCGACTGGCAGCGTAACATGGTCGAGAGCGAAATCCATGCGGTGGCGCTGGACAGCCATCGCGTGCGCACGCTGACGCGGCGCGTCGGCCCCGATCGCGCGCCCGCGGTGTCGCCCGATGGCAAGTCGATCGCGTGGGTCGGCTTCGATGACCGCTACGTGGGCTACCAGAACCAGCAGCTGTCGGTGATGCGCAGCGACGGCAGCCCCGCGCGCGTGCTCAGCGCGCGGCTCGACCGCAGCGTCGGCGATCCGGTCTGGGCAGCCGACGGGCGCGCGCTGTACGCGAGCTACGGCGAAGGCGGCGGCATGCGCATCGCGCGCTTCGGCCTGGACGGCTCGCTGCGCACGCTCGCCGACAACCTCGTCGGCAGCGACTTCGACCGGCCCTACAGCGGCGGCGACTTCAGCGTCGCGCGCAATGGCGCCATCGCCTACACCGGCGGCGACGCCCAGCATCCGGCCGACGTGTGGCTCGTGCGCGACGGCAAGCCGCGCCGCCTGACCCGGCTCAATGCCGCGCTGCTCGCGGGCAAGACGCTCGGCAAGGTCGAGCCGCTGGCCGTCACCGCCTTCGACGGCCTGCCGATCGATGCATGGCTGGTCACGCCGCCGGAATTCGATGCGGGTCGCAAGTACCCGCTCATCCTCGAAATCCATGGCGGCCCGTATGCGGCCTATGGTCCCGGCTTCGCCAGCGACTACCAGCTCTATGCGGCGGCCGGCTACGCAGTGGTCTACGCCAACCCGCGCGGCTCGACCGGCTACGGCGAGGCCTTCGCCAACCACATCGACAAGAACTACCCGAGCCACGACTACGACGACCTCATGAGCGCGGTCGATGCCGCGATCGCCAAGGGGTTCATCGACAAGGACAACCTGTTCGTCACCGGCGGCTCGGGTGGCGGCGTGCTCACCGCGTGGATCGTCGGCAAGACCGACCGCTTCCGCGCCGCGGCCACGCAGAAGCCCGTGATCAACTGGTCCAGCTTCGTGCTCACCGCCGACATGACGCCGTACTTCGCGCGCTACTGGTTCGGCAAGTACCCGTGGGAGGACATCACGAGCTACTGGGCGCATTCGCCGTTGTCGCTGGTGGGCAACGTCAAGACGCCCACGCTCGTGATCGTCGGCGCCGAGGACTACCGCACGCCGGTGAGCGAGTCCGAGCAGTACTACGAAGCGCTGCAACTGCGCGGCGTGCCCACCGCGCTCATCAAGGTGCCCGGTGCCAACCACGGCGGCCTGGCCGAACGCCCCTCGCAGTCGGCCGCCAAGGCCGCCGCGATCCTGGCCTGGTTCGATCGGTACCGCGCTCCCGCCGCGGTCACCCGCTGAGCGTCGCAACTGCGCGCGACGTCGGCGCGCGCGGACGGGCCCGGCCGGCTGGCGCGGCTCAGAACAGCAGCAACGTGGCCGCGCGTGCGCTGGTGGCGGCGAGGGCGACCGCGAGCACGCCGATGCGCAGCAGCAGGCTCATGCGTTGCCACTCGCGTGTGTCCTGCTCGCGGCCGATCGTGATGCGCGTGGCGTGGATCTGCTGAGACATGAGCTTGCCCCCGTGTCGGGTCCGGTCACCCGGAGCAGTTCAAGCAGGATTCATGCCACGCCTCGCCCCGTCGCGGCGCCCGCGTCCACGCATGCCGGACGGGGTCGGTCCGGGCCCGCTCCGCGACGAACCGACCGCCAGCGGCAACAAGTGACGCGCGGGCGTCGCGCCGCGCCCACGCATGGCCCCCGCGGGCATGGCGCCCGCGACTTGCCGGTCGTGTTGCGTGCACGCGCGCTGCACGTGTGGCGTGAGGCCACTGCGCGCGGGCGCTCAGCCGCGCGCGGGCCGGTTGCGCTGGACCAGCGCGCGGGCGACGAACAGCGCCAGCATCACCGCCGAGCTCAGGCCGCCCACGATGAGGATCTCGAACGGCCACAGGTTGTGCGAGGTCGGATCGCGGCTGGTGTCGACCACGATGCGCCCCACCATCCACGCCATCGCCAGCGCCGGCAGCGCCGCGGCGATGCGCCACGGTCCGCGCCAGCGCCACAGGCCCCACAGCGGCGCCAGCGTGCCGAACAGCCCGAGCAGCGGCACGCCGAGCATG
>QUBV01000108.1 GCA_014338185.1 Lysobacterales bacterium
GTGAACGAAGGCGACACCATCGCCTTCACGCTCGCAGCCGATCCCGGCTACGCCATCGACAACGTGGCCAGCACCTGCGGCGGCACGCTCGATGGTGGCACCGGCGTGTTCACCACGGCCGCGATCACTGCCGACTGCACGGTCACCGCCAACTTCGCGCCGATCACGTGGACCGTGACCTCGTCCGTGGGCACGCCTTCGGGCACGATCACGCCGTCGGGCGCCCAGACCGTCAACGAAGGCGGCACCCTCACGTTCACGCTCACGGCCGATCCGGGCTATGAGATCGACACCGTGGGCGGCAGCTGCGGCGGCACGCTGACCGGCAATTCCTTCGAGACCGATCCGGTCACGGCCGACTGCGATGTGATCGCCAACTTCAAGGCGGCTGGCGGCAATCCGGACATCGTCTGCACCGCGTTCAATCACCCGGTGATGCAGACCAGCAACGGCACCTACATCAATTGGGAAACCGGCGCCTGGAGCGATACCGGATCCTTGTCGGGTGCGCACTTCAATCCGTATGGTTCGAGCAACCTGACCTTCTTCTGGCCTACGCCGACCACCAATGCGGGCGTCACCTCGGGCGGCACCTTCGCGGTGCTGTCGCTGGGCGACACCATTGGAGCCTCGTCGACGTTTGCCAGGTCGGGAGCGCCCACGGCTTGGCGGGCGGGCGCCGATGGCTACCTCGGCTTCAGCTTTGCCTGCTCAACGGCCAGTGTCTGCTACGGCTACATGCACTTCACGACCACGGGTCCCAGCGGCTATCCGGCCACGATGGGTGACTATTGCTGGAACAAGGCCGGTGACCCGATCACGATCGCGGTGCCCGGGCCGTTCCTGACGGTGACGCCGAGCGTGGGCGTGGGCTCGGGGGCGATTTCGCCGAGCACGCCACAGTCGGTCAACGTTGGCGGTACCAAGACCTTCACGCTGGCGCCTGCGGCGGGCTTCCACACGCTCAGCGTGACCGGCACCTGCGGCGGCACGCTCACCGGCAATTCGTTCACCACCGATCCGGTCACGGCGGACTGCACCGTGGTGGCGAACTTCGAGGCCAATCCCTCGGCCGCGATCACCCCGGCCAGCCTGGCGCTGAGCGCGGTGCAGGGTGCGTCGGACAACGGCGCGATCAACATCGCCAACGTGGGCGGTGGCACGCTGACCTACAGCATCACCGAGAGTCCGGCACGCCTGCCGACGATTCCGACGGCGATGGATTCGCCGGTGGTGCAGTCGCGCGACGCGCAGCCTTCACGGGCGTATGCGCCGCGTCCGAACCCGCAGCCGCAGGCCGTGGTCATCGATGAGGGCTTCGAGGACGTTGCCGGCCTGCTCGGTGCAGGCTGGATCACCGCCAACCACAGCAGCCCGATGGGCGCAGCGACCTGGGCGCAGTGCGGAGGCACGGCGATCCCGCCGGCGTTCGATGGCGACCCCAATTCGTGTGCGCTGGTCAACTACACCAGCACCACCGGCACCGGCACCATCAGCAACTGGCTGCTTACGCCCGAGATCAGCTTCAACGGGGGCTCGACCGCGAGCTTCTACACGCGCACATCCTCCGGCGCTCCGTATGCCGATCGGCTCGAGGTGCGGGTGTGCTCCAGCGGCGATTGCACCGACTTCGGCACGGGTGCAACCGACGTGGGCAACTTCACCACGCTGCTGCTGACGATCAATCCGGGCCTGCAGTCTGGACCCGACGCCACGGGCGTGAACGGCTATCCCGACACCTGGACGCAGTTCACGCTCAGTGGGCTGCCGACTTCCGGCACCGGCCGCATCGCGTTCCGCTACTTCGTGACCGACGGCGGTCCCAGTGGCAGCAACTCCAACATCATCGGCATCGACCGCTTGGTGGTGGACAACGGCGCACCTGGCGGCTGCGCCATGCCCACCGACATTCCGTGGATGAGCGTGGCGCCGGGCTCGGGCGCGATCGCCGCTGGCACCAACGAGGATGTGACGGTGACCGCGGATGCGACCGGCTTGGCGGTCGGCACCTACACTGCGGATGTGTGCGTTGCCACCAACGATCCGGTCACCCCGGTGACCGCGGTGCCGGTGTCCTTCACGGTCACGAGTTCGGCGATCGCACCGACCCTCGGCAAGACCTTTGCGCCCGACACGGTGCTGGTGAACGAGTCCAGTGTGGCGACGCTGACCCTGAGCAACGCCAACGCGACCGACGCGGTGCTGACCGCGCCACTGGTGGACACGCTGCCGGCCGGCCTGAACGTGACCGCGGCGACCACCACCTGCCTGCTGGGCGTGGGCGGCTCGATGCCGGCGCCGATGGCCTCGGTCACGTTGCCCGCGGGCGCGAAGATCCCGGCCAATGGCTCGTGCACGGTGAGCATCACGGTCTCCACGCCCACGCCGGGCAGCTACGTGAACACGATTGCGGCCGGGGCGCTGCAGACCGACCTGGGCAGCAACGCGGCCGAGGCCACGGCGACGCTCACGGTCAACCCGCTGCCGCCGCCGCTGGCGACGTTCACGCCGGGCTCGTTCTCGTTCACGGTGCAGGCTGACCAGACCACGAGCGGTACGCTCAACATCGCCAACGCGGCCGGTCGTGACGTACTCAGCTACTCGATCGACGCCCGTGAGGTGCTGCGTCCGGTGGCACGTGCGAGCGGGCTGAGCAAGCGCGCAAGCGCGCCACGCGTGAACCTGCAGCCGGCCAGGCTGGTCAGCAGTGGCCGCTCGGGCGGCAGTGCGTCGGCGCAGCCGCTGTACAACCCGTTGGCCAGCTACACCTTCCAGCTGGATGACGGCACCTACGAGAACTCGGTCGGTTTCGTCGATTCCGGCCCGCCCGCGGTCGAGTGGGGCGCGGTGTGGATCAACCGCTTCAACGTGACCGAGGCGCTCACGATCGACTCGATCTCGATCATGTGGCCGACCAATCCGGAAGGCACGCTGGTTGGCATGCAGCCCAATCTGGTCGTGTACTACGACGCCGACGCCGATGGCGATCCGACCAATGCACAGCGCATCGGCACCGACCAGCTGGTGACGATCGCCGCGCTGGACGTGTTCGAGACCTGTCGGCTTCGTCGACCAGTGGAGCCTCAATGGCTACTCACCGGGGCTGTATCCGGCCGCGCTGGATGAGACTGCGAGTCAGGGCATGTCGTGGCTGGCGGTTGCAGGCACGCCGCCCACCGACGTCGACAACCTCGGCAACAACGACATGATCGGCACGATCGACGACTTCGCGATGCCGGGCAACTGGCTGATCCGCGCCACCGGCACCAGCGGGGCGCCGACGACGTGCACGGGCGCGGTGGTGGGCTGGATGAGCGCCAGCCCGGCCAGCGGCACG
>QUBV01000002.1 GCA_014338185.1 Lysobacterales bacterium
CGCGCCGCTGCGCCGCGAGGATGCGCGTGGCCAGTCCCGCCGGCACCGGCACCGCGAGGGCGTCCGCGAGCGCGCGCTCGAACGCCGCATCGCCCACGAGCGCAGCCGCGCAGCGGGCGCAGTCGCGCAGGTGCGCGAGCAGCGCCGCATCGAACGGATCGGTGGCGCCACCCAGGCGACGCCGTGCCTCAGCGCAGTCCATCTTCAGCCTCCTGCGATGCATCGTCGAGCATCGCCTTGAGTTGTTGCCGCGCGCGAAACACCTGGCTCATCACCGCGGTCTCGCTGCTGCCGAGCTCGCGCGCGATCTCGGCCAGCGAATAGCCACCGAGCACCTGCAGCACGAGCGGCTCGCGATAGCGCGGCGGCAGGCGCGCGATCGCCGCGCGCAGCGCGGCCAGCTCGCGGCGCGCTTCCGGGTCGGGCGCATCGTCGAGCAGTTCGAGTGCGTCGATGTCCACGCTCGGCAGGGCCTTGCGCTCGTACAGGCGCGCGTGCTCACGGCGCAGGATCGTGAGCAGCCAGCCCTTGGCGGCGGCCTCCTCGCGCAGCGTGTCGAGCGCGCGCCAGGCGCGCAGGAAGGTTTCCTGCACCAGGTCCTGGGCCAGCGATTCCTGCCCGCACAGCCACCAGGCGTGGCGATAGAGGTCGGCGGAATGGGTGTGCACGAGTTGTTCGAACCACGTCTGGCGGGTGCGCATCGCGGACAGGGACCGGCGCGATGCGCTGGCGCTTGCAGGCTCGTGCATCGTCATCGGCGACTGTCCGGCTCCCATGGCCCCATGCGGCAGGCGCAACGGCGCGACCGCGTGCAACTGACCCGGCGCGGTCGGACAAGTTCAGGTGCCGGCAGGCCCGGGCACGGCCGATTCGACGCCGCGCCGCGCGCCTTCAGCGGATGCGGTCGAGGATGCCGTCGAGCTCGTCGAGGCTGTGGTAGTGGATCACGAGCTTGCCGCGGCCGCTGCGTGCATGCGCGACCTGCACGCGGGTGGCGAGCTTTTCGGCCAGGCCGCGTTCGAGCGCGACGATGTTGGGATCGCGCCGCGCGGCGGGTGCGGCGGCCTTGCCGGTGGCGGGCGCGGTGGCGCGGCGCACCGCTTCCTCCAGTTCGCGCACGCTCCACTGGCGGTCCACCGCCTCGCGCGCGAGCGCGAGCGCACGCGCCTCGGGCTGCACGCTCGCCAGCGCGCGTGCGTGGCCCATCTGCAGCGCGCCGCGATCGAGCAGGTCGCGCAGCGGCGCCGGCAGATCGAGCAGGCGCAGCAGGTTGCTGACCGCGGCGCGCGATCGCCCGATCGCCTCGGCGACCTGCTGGTGGGTGAGCCCGAACTCCTCGATCAGGCGCGCCAGCGCGTGGGCCTCCTCCAGCGGCGAGAGATCCTCGCGCTGGATGTTCTCGATCAGCGCCATCGCGACCACGGCCTGCTCGGGCACCGCCTTGACCAGCGCGGGCAGCTCCTTGAGGCCGGCCTTGCGCGCGGCGCGCCAGCGGCGTTCACCCGCGATGAGTTCGTAGCGGTCCTTGCCGACCTCGCGCACCACCACCGGCTGGATCAGTCCCTGCGCCTTGATCGAGGCCGCCAGTTCATCGAGCGCGGCATCGTCGAAATGCACGCGCGGCTGGAACTTGCCGGGCGTGATCGCGTCGAGCGCGAGCGAGCGCAGCTCGCCCTCGGTGTCGTTGCCCGGCGTGGCCGCGCCATCGCCGAGCAATTCGTCGAGGCTGCGTCCGAGTCCGAGACCGCGTTTCCTGCTGGCCATGTCGAGGGGTTCCGTGGAGGGTGCTCAGTGCGCGGGCGCGGCGGCGACGCGGCGCATCATTTCGCCGGCCAGGCTCTGGTAGGCCAGCGCGCCACGCGATTCGGGATCGTACAGGCTGATCGGCTTGCCGTGACTGGGCGCTTCTGCCAGACGCACGTTGCGCGGGATGATCGAACGCAGCACCTTGTCGCCGAAATGCTTGGTGAGCTGCAGCGAAACCTCGTTGCCGAGGTTGTTGCGGGTGTCGTACATGGTGCGCAGCAGGCCGTCGATCTCGAGCCTGGGATTGAGGCGCATGCGCACCGCCTTGATCGTCTTGAGCAGGTCGGTGAGGCCTTCCAGCGCGAAATACTCGCACTGCACCGGAATGAGCACGCCGTGCGCGGCGGTGAGCGCATTGATGGTGAGCAGGTTGAGCGTGGGCGGGCAATCGACCAGCACCACCGCGTAGCGGTTGCCCAGTCGCGCCAGGTGCTCCTTGAGGCGCGACTCGCGCGCGAGCGCGTCCATGAGCTTGAGCTCGGCCGCCGTGAGGTCGGCATTGGCCGGCAGCAGGTCGAAGCCGGCTTCGGTGGTCACGATCGCGTTCTCGATCGGCGCCTCGTCGAGCAGCACCTCGCACACGCTCGGACTGACCTCGCGCTTGTCCACACCCGCGGCCATGGTCGCGTTGGCCTGCGGATCGAAGTCCACCAGCAACACGCGGCGGTTGGGCCCGACCAGCGCCGCGGCGAGGTTGACCGCGGTGGTGGTCTTGCCGACGCCGCCCTTCTGGTTGGCGATCGCGATGATGCGCGTCATGACTGGATCCGGGTTCACGGGGCGCCGGCCGGTTGGCCGGGGCCGGCAATTATCACCACGCAGCGTTCGGCGTCCAAACCCGGCACCCTGAGCGCCCGCACCGCCCGCACCACGAACGGTGCCGGCACCGCGGCCAGTTCCTCGGGTGCCACGCGGCCCTTGAGCGCGAGCCACAGCCCGTCCGGGGCGAGCAGGTGGCCGCCCCAGGCCAGCATGTCGGCGAGGCTGGCGAACGCGCGCGCGGTGACGCAGTCGTACTGCCCGCGCAGCGCCTCGACCCGGCTTTCCAGCACCTGCACGTTGGCCAGGCCCAGCTCGCGCACCGCGGCGCGCAGGAAGCGCGTCTTCTTGCCGTTGGAATCGACCAGCGTGACCGCACGTTCGGGCGCGATGACCGCCAGCGGGATGCCGGGCAGGCCCGGGCCGGTGCCCAGGTCGACGAGGCTGTGGCCACGCACCCATGGCGCCACGGCCAATGAATCGAGCAGGTGGCGCGTGACCATCTCCAGCGGATCACGCACCGCCGACAGGTTGTAGGTGGCGTTCCAGCGCGCGAGCAGTTCCACGTAGTCGAGCAGGCGCTCGATCGTGGCCGCGGCGAGTTCGCAGTGCAGTTCGGCCAGCCCCGCAACGAGGCGCTGCCGCAGTGGGGCGCGGTCGATCATGGCGAGAGGTGCTGGCGAGGGCTGGCCAGTATCGGTGCGGGCGAGCGGCAAAATCCAGTCGCCGCGGCCGGCGCCGCGCGCTTGTGCCGCACGCGATCCGGGCTTCGCGGCCGCGGCCGGCCGTCGCGGGATTCAGTACAGGTCGACGCGGGCGATGAACACGCCGCAGTCGCGCAGGCGCGCGTTGAGCGCCTGACGCAGCCAGCGTGCACGCGCTTCCAGCGCGAGCGGGAACTCCGCGTCCGCCACCAGCGCGCGGGTGTGTTCGCGCAGCACGCCGGCGAGGTCGTCGAGCAGGCGGTCGGCACGTTCGACATCGAGCACCTGGTAGTACAGCGTCGCGCGCAGGTTCGCGCCGTCACGTTCGAGGTCGTCCACCGCGAGCGAAGCCCCGGCGAGGTCGATCTTGCGTGCGATGCGCTCGATCAGCGGCAGCACGAAGTGGGTGCCGGGCCCGACCCGCCGCATGTGCCCGCCCAGGCGCCGCAGCGCGTAGACCTGCCCTTCGGGGATGCGCAGCACCGAGTTCGCAGCGAGAACTGCGATTGCGGCAATGCACAAGACCGCGAGCAACGGCAACATGACTCCCTCGTTTACTCAATCGAACAAAGAGTTAAAGGACAAACCTCATGTGCCCAATGGAACCACAGCAACGATCTCATAACAAGTATTTAACTGAATCCTTGCTGGCTGGGTGCTTGACAATGGCCATGCATCAATCCTGCCAACCCCGTGCGTGCGTGGCTGCGACCAAAAGTCGAAATCGGCCGCGGGCGCGGGCGCTACAATGGCCGCGACTGGCAACCCACTCAGTGCAATGACCTATCCGCATACCCGGCTGCGCCGCATGCGTCGCGACGCTTTTTCGCGCGCACTCATGCGCGAGACCGACCTCGCCGCCAGCGATTTCATCCTGCCGCTGTTCGTGCGCGAAGGCCGCGACGTGGCCGAGCCGGTGGCGTCGATGCCCGGCGTCGAGCGCGTGTCGATCGACCGCCTGCTGCGCATCGCGCAACAGGCGCACGAGCTGGGCATCGCCGCGGTCGCGCTGTTTCCGGTCACGCCGCCCGAGGCCAAGTCGCTGGACGCACGCGAGGCATGGAATCCCGACGGCCTGGCGCAACGCGCGGTGCGCGCGCTCAAGCAGGCCCTGCCCGAACTGGGCGTGATCACCGACGTGGCGCTGGATCCGTTCACCACCCACGGCCAGGACGGCCTCATCGACGACACCGGCTACGTGGTCAACGACGCGACCGTCGACGCGCTGGTGCAACAGGCGCTGTCGCACGCGCAGGCCGGCGCCGACGTGGTGGCGCCGTCGGACATGATGGACGGGCGCATCGGCGCGATCCGCGCCGCGCTGGAGGCGGCCGGCCACGTGCACACCCGCATCCTCGCCTACTCGGCCAAGTACGCCTCGAAGTACGCCTCGTCGTTCTACGGTCCGTTCCGCGATGCGGTCGGCTCCGCCGGCAACCTCGGCAAGGGCAACAAGTACACCTACCAGATGGATCCGGCCAATTCCGACGAGGCGCTGCGCGAGATCGAGCTCGACCTCGGCGAAGGCGCCGACATGGTGATGGTCAAGCCGGCACTGCCCTACCTCGACATCGTGCGGCGGGCCAAGCGGCGTTTCGGCGTGCCCACGTTCGCCTACCAGGGCCGCGGCACAGCAGGGCTGGCTCGACGAGCGCGCCTGCGTGCTCGAGGCGCTCACCAGCATCCGCCGCGCCGGTGCCGACGCGATCCTCACCTATTTCGCGCTCGACGCCGCGCGCTGGCTGCGCGAGGCGCGCTGAACACGGCGTCGGCAAGCCAATGCACGACTGCCGCGCCGGATGCGCGGTTGCGAGGTCGCCACGGACCGGTCCTGCCCACACGCGGGCGCAGCGGTGCATCGCGATGCATACGCGCGCTGCCGCATCACCCCGGGACCACGCCCGCGCCAGCGCGCGGCGGCCCAATCCAACCCGTCCGGATCCATGGCCATCACCCATTCACCTTCGCGCCTCGCACTGTTCGGCCAACCGGTATCGCATTCGCTCTCGCCGCGCATCCATGCCGCGTTCGGCGCGCAAGTGGGCATCCGCGTCGACTATCGCGCGATCGAGGCGGGCCACGACGAGTTCCCGCAGGCGCTGGCCGCGTTCGCGCGCGAGGGTGGCATCGGCGCCAACGTGACCCTGCCGCTCAAGATCGACGCGTTCGCGCTGTGCAGCAGCACCAGCGAGCGGGCGCGGCGCGCGGGCAGCGTCAACACCCTGATCCTCGACGGTGACACCTGGCGCGGCGACAGCACCGACGGCGCCGGCTTGCTGCGCGACCTGCGCCAACGCCACGGCTTCGACCCCACCGGCCGGCGCGTGCTGCTGCTGGGTGCGGGCGGTGCCGCCCGCGCGGTCGCGGCCGCGCTCATCGACGAGCGCGTGCACGACCTCATGATCGTCAACCGCACGCGCCAGCGCACCATCGAACTCACGCGCAGCCTCGCCAGCGACTGCGTGTTCACCTGCGACCTCGCCAAGGTCGAACTGCTCGACGACCAGTACGAACTCGTGATCAACGCCACCTCGCTCGGCCACGGCGATGCGCGCTTCGACCTGCCCGCGCGCCTGCTCGCCGCCAACGCGCTGTGCTACGACCTGTCCTATGGCCGCATCGCCCAGCCGTTCCTCGACTGGGCGCGCCACGCCGGCGCGGCCAATGCATGCGACGGCATCGGCATGCTGGTGGAGCAGGCCGCCGAGGCGTTCGAGCTGTGGCATGGCGTGCGGCCGGCCACCGCGCCGGTGCACGCGCTGCTCGCGGCCTGAACATGGACTGCCGCGCGCGCTGCGGCGCCTGCTGCATCGCGCCTTCGATCTCCTCGCCGATACCGGGCATGCCGCAGGGCAAGCCGGCCGGCGTGCGCTGCGTGCAGCTGCGACCCGACTCCAGTTGCGCGATCTTCGGCTCGCCGCTGCGTCCGGCGGTTTGCGTGGCGCTGCGACCGATGCCATCGATGTGCGGCACCAGCCGCGCGCAGGCGCTGGCTACCCTGGCCGCGCTCGAAGCCGCCACCGCGCCAACGCGCTGAACGCGCGGCGCGTCCGCCTGGCTGGCCCGCGCCGTGCCCATCGCGCACAATCGCATCCGGGCGAGGCGGGCAAGCACGATGGATCACGAGTTCTGGTTGCAACGCTGGCGCGAGGGCCGCACCGGCTTCCACCGCAGCGAAGTGATGCCGCTGCTGCAGCGGCACTGGGGCAGCCTCGCGCTGGCGCCCGGCAGCCGCGTGCTGGTGCCGCTGTGCGGCAAGTCGCTGGACATGATCTGGCTCGCCGCGCAGGGCCACCGCGTGCTCGGCGTGGAGCTGTCGCCGCTCGCGATCGCGCAGTTCTGGCACGAGCACGGGCTGGTGCCGCGCCGGCATGCCTCGCGTCATGGCGTGCACCATGTCGCCGGCAACATCGAGCTCATCGAGGGTGATGTGTTCGACCTCGACGCCGCGGCCCTGGCCGACTGCGCGGGGATCTACGACCGCGCCGCGCTGATCGCGCTGCCCGCGCCGCTGCGCGCGCGCTACGTCGACGAGCTCTATGGCAGCCTGCCGGCCGGCTGCCGCGGCCTGCTGATCACGCTCGAGTATCCCCAGCCCGAGAAGCAGGGCCCGCCGTTCTCGGTGGAGTACGCCGAAGTGCAGGCGCGCTTCGCACCCGGCTGGGAATGCGAGCAGGTCGAGCGGCGCGACATCCTCGCGCACGAGCCCGGCTTCGTGGCCGAGGGCGTGAGCGCGCTCGCGACCGCGGTGTACTGCCTGCAGCGCAAGCACGCAGACATCGCCGCCGGGCCTGCATGAATCGATTGCAACGCGGGCACCGGTACGCGGCCACGCACGTGTGCGCACGGCGGCAGCGGCGTAGCATGGACCCGTCGTGCGATGCGCATGCGTGCGCCGCCACCCGATCCTCCCGCATCCAACCAAGGAGTCTCCCTCATGCAACCACGCCTCGACTACAAGCAGGCTTCACCCGACGCGTTCAAGGCGCTGCTCCACACCGAACAGCAGGTCCACCGCAGCGGCCTCGAGGAATCGCTGATCGAACTGGTCAAGACGCGCGCCTCGCAGATCAACGGCTGCGCCTACTGCCTGGACATGCACACCAAGGACGCGCGGGCGCAGGGCGAGTCCGAGCAGCGCCTGTACCTGCTCAACGCCTGGCGCGAGGCACCCTTCTACAGCGACCGCGAGCGCGCCGCGCTGGCGTGGACCGAAGCGGTGAGCGAGATTTCGGTGCATGGCGTGAGCGACGAGCTCTATGAGCAGGTGCGCGAGCAGTTCGATGACAAGGCCCTCGTCGACCTCACGCTCGCGGTGATCGCGATCAATGGCTGGAACCGCATGGCGATCGCGTTCCGCTCCAAGGTCGGCGACTACGTGAGTCCGCATCGCAACAAGGCCTGAGCGGCCCGGGACGGACCGCAACCACCACGACAGTCCAGCCGCGTGGAGATCCGAGCATGAAAACCAGGGCCTGGGGCGCCTGCGCCGCCGACCGTGCACTGCAAGCCATGGACATCGAGCGCCGCGCGCCGGGTGCGCGCGACGTGCAGATCGACATCCTGTGGTGCGGGGTATGCCATTCGGACCTGCACACGGTGCGCGGCGAGTGGCCGGGCACCTTGTATCCGTGCGTGCCCGGGCATGAGATCGTCGGCCGCGTCAGCGCGGTGGGCGCCGCGGTCACGCGCCATCGCGTCGGCGACGTGGTCGGCGTGGGTTGCCTCGTCGGCAGCTGCAGGCACTGCGCCGCGTGCGCGGCCGACCTCGAGCAGTACTGCGAGAACGGCTTCGTCGGCACCTACAACGGTCCCAGCGCCGACGCCCCCGGCCACACGCTCGGCGGCTACTCGCAGCGCATCGTGGTCGACGAGGACTTCGTGCTGCGCGTGGGCCATCCCGCGCCGCAACTGGCCGGCGTGGCGCCGCTGCTGTGCGCGGGCATCACCACCTGGTCGCCGCTGCGGCACTGGCAGGCCGGTCCGGGCCGCAGCGTCGGCGTGATCGGCATCGGCGGGCTCGGCCACATGGGCATCAAGCTCGCCCACGCGCTGGGCGCCCACGTGATCGCCTTCACCAGCAGCGCGGGCAAGTGCGAGGACGCGCTCGCGCTCGGCGCCGACGAAGTGGTGGTGACGCGCGATGCGGCGCAGATGAAGGCCCAGCGCGGCCGCTGCGATCTCATCCTCGACACGATCGCCGCGCCGCACGACCTGAACGCCAACCTGTCGCTGCTCAAGCGCGACGGCACGCTCGTGCTGCTCGGCGTACCCGCCCAACCGCACCCGACGCCGAACGTGGGCAATCTCGTGTTCCACCGCCGCGCACTGGCCGGTTCGCTGATCGGCGGCCTCGCGCAGACGCAGGAAATGCTCGACTTCTGCGCCGCGCACGACATCGTCGCCGACGTCGAGCTGATCCGCGCGCAGGACATCAACCAGGCTTACGAACGCATGCTGCGCAGCGACGTCAAGTATCGCTTCGTGATCGACTGCCAGAGCCTTGCCGGCTGAGTGCATGCGCGGCGTTCGCGCCGCGCCACGCTCGATGATGCAGCGTGACGGACGCTGACGCTGCCCGCCTGCAGCGCAAGTGGCCGGCAGCGCTGTCTTGCGGCTCGCGCCGCCAGCGCTCATCGACCAGCCTTTCGTTTCCCTTTGGCCTCGAAGTACTTCGCCAGCCGCATGAAGCGGAAGAACGCGTAGTTCATGGCCAGGTTGTAGCCGACGGTGCCGCGCAGGAAGTAGCGGCGCAATACATAGGCTTTCACGAACGATGCCGGGAATTCGACGAACAACCGGGCACGCGGGATGCGCCGCTCGTGGGCCAGCAAGTCCGCAACCAGTTGGTCGGAGTAGCCGTTGTACTTCTCCAGTTGCCTTGCAAAGCTGCGCACGGAAAAGTGATGGACGTGGCCCTTGAGCCGCGCCGTCGCCACGGGTCCGGCAAGATGCACGGTGTCGTGCACCGCAGACTCCGAAAAGCCGCAACGGCGCCGGTCGTAGAGCCGGACATAGTCATGGTGATGCGCGCCGACGCGCGGGACGTCGTCGCCAGGGCAGACATCGACGATGCGCAGGTAATACGCATCCGCCCGCGACCCGGCCACGAGCAGGCGGGCAATCTCCTCGCGCAACGCGGGAGAGACGACCTCGTCAGCGTCGAGATTGAGCACCCAGTCGAACGCGCACTGTCGTTCGCCGAACCGCTTCTGGGGACCGTACCCCGCCCAGTCCTTGTGCACGACCCGCGCACCCAGCGCGCGTGCCACCTCGACCGTGGCATCGGAAGATCCCGAATCCACGACGACGATGTCGGCGGACAAGCCTTTGACCGATGCGATCGTGCGACCGATTCGATCAGCCTCGTCGCGCGCGATGATGAACACCGAAAGATCCGTCTTCATGCAACATCCGGTGGAGAAGAACCGCAGGCGGTCGCGGCTTGCTTCGCGGCAACCTGGCCGCGCCCCCGTACGGGCGATCTGATCCGGCATCAATCACCGCCACCCGCTCCGTCGGCGGCGCAACATTCGCGCCATCCTTGCCGCTAGCTTGCCCGTTCGACACGACCAGCAAAGCGGCGCGATTGCCGCGACGAAGGCCACCGGACAATCTCCGAAGCGACCGCACACGACAAGCCCGGATCGCGAGGCAGTTCGTCTTGCGCAAGGCGGCCGAAGTTCCCGCGGCGGCCCTCGCGGGAGAGGTGCCGCCGGGCTTCGCCCAACCCGATTGGCGCGGAAGCCCGCAAGCTGGGCGCGACTGTACGTTTGCTGCAGGGACACGCCCGGGAAGTCGACTGGACAAGGCCGACTACGACCCCGGGCTTTGCTCGGCGGCTGCCGGCCCGGTCCGCGCCATCGCTTGCGCACCCTGAACACCGCACTCCACGCGATCGCCCGCAGTCCATGTCGCATCCAACTCGCTCGCGGCTACCCGCAACCGCCAGGAACCAAACCACATCTGCACTGCGCCTATCGATTCAGTTGTTGAGGGCCGGGAATGGCCACGTTAAGTTGCCGGCATTGCCCCGTTCTTCCTTCAATTTTTTCAAAATGTGAACTACGACCTTGACTACGCCCCCCCCGATACCTACTGTGCCGCGGCCGCTGCATCTGCAGCGGTGGCATTTATCGACGCGATGAATAAGGAGATACCATGATCGCTTTGAGAAACCTTGCAACTACCATGCTTGTGGGCCTGTGGCTGGGTAGCACGGCATGGGCCGCTGGGTGCGGCTATATTCCGTATGGTCAAGGTCCTACACCTGATAGCAAAAGCATCGTAACGAACGAATCTAGCGATAACTCTGCAGTGTATCGCTGGAGCTATGGAAACACATGGGTTTTGGAATACACATTCTATGATCCAAACGCAGCTTCTAGACTCGCAACAGCGGAAGACTATGTTGAGACCTCTTCGCCGCCGTCATCCATAGGGAACGGAACCGTACATCCCGACAAATCTATTTGTGACCCGCCTCAAGAGCTTCCGACTATTAAGGTAATCCCGTTCCAAGGAGGATACTCTCAGTATGTCGTCGCTACGAGCCATGTGCCTACCGGCGGTAGCGGCGGCGGGCAGGGCTGGGTCAACATATTTCGCAAACCAAATATTTTCCGCGGCGATAAGCAATCAGATGAAAATCTCACTTGCGGGAATAGCAGCGACCTAGAACGTGGGTTGGCTGCAAGGCAAACTATCGCACAGAGTATCGGAAACCCAGCCAATCGGCGAGGAATATACAATATTCAATACGCTCCAGGGACAAGTCAACGGTGGACTGTCACAGACCCGTTTATGACGGATATGGGGTTAGTTCCGGCCGGATCCTGTGAAGGTCCGTAAAGAACGTATCTATAAAGCGCCGGCAGTTGCCAAAATCTTCAGTGCTGCCGGCGTTCACCCGTTTATGCTTGGGCGGACGACTTTAGACTTCACCACTCCATGAACGGTGTTTCATACGAAAGATTCGAGCGGCGATGACGCTCATTCCAAATATCTGCACTTGGATCTCAAAGGGGCATATCGGGATGAGAATCGTGGTTGTCTTTTTGTTTGTGTTGGTCGCGTTTGGCGCGGGATTTATGTTGTTGACCCGTTCTCCTGACGAGCCCGCATCAGAAGCCCCAACCAGTCTAGCCTTGATGCGCGATGAGGCCGCTAGCAAGAAACTGATCGATCGGAACGAAGTGCCAGGCGACGGTCGACCGAAAACCAAGTTTAAACCAAGCGAGAGCGCCAATTCCGAGGATCGTGGTTTCGATGCGACGATCCAATCCTGGACTGCAATGGATCTCTGTGATGATCCATCACTCTCGAAGCAGTTCTCAACCCGAGAACTGATAGAGCATTACAAGGCGTCAGCGGCCGGGAAAGAGAGCGTGGTTTCCACGACGGAGTTGTTGCGCGCAAGACTCTGTGGCTCCTGGAATGGCGCTGGTGCAGCTCATGATCGGGAAGACGTTTTTGACTTTTTGTCGAAGAATTCGATTGCGTTTCAAGATACCGCAGTGTTCGTCGATCTCCTTGAGAACAGGTCTGATCCTGCGGTCTCTCACGGGGATATTACGGATTTCGTAGTAGATAAAATCAGAAACATTAATAGCAAATATGAATTCTTGGAGACGATGACACTTCTGAATCAGACATCTGCGCCGGCAATCGGATTGGCGCGGTTTGGCTACCCCTCGGGGATACAAAAAGACGCCGCGGACTATGCGGCAATGGTCGCTGCTTGCAGAATATTCGGCGGGTGCTCGCAATATGATGCGTTTTCGGTGCGATTGTGCTTTTTGGTTTGCGACCACCCGATGAGCGCGGAAGAGTATGCGCGTGCATCAATCGCCCCGCGGGAATCCGATGTCTTCGAGAGGGCTGTTGACGCAATCGTTGCGGCGAGGGTCAGCCGTGGCGACGCAGCGCACCCCTGAAAGTGTTGTTTCGCCTCTCTCGCGTTTCTCGTGTCAGATTTTCAGATGCTGCTCGATCAGCGGAATACGGCCAGATTCATCGACCCGCCACGGGACCGGCCGCAGGAACCTGGGCGCCTGCTTCGGCCGCGAGGTACTCGTTCTTGAGCTTCACGTAATGGCGCGCCGAGTAGTACAGGCGCTCGATCTCGGCCGGGTCCAGCTTGCGCACGCAGCGCGCGGGGTTGCCGAGCCACAGCTCGCCTTCGCCGACGTCCTTGCCGGGTGGCACGAGCGCGCCGGCGCCGATGATCGCGTGGCGGCCGATCACGGCGCCGTCCATCAGCGTCGCGTGCATGCCGATGAGGCAGGCGTCGCCGACGGTGCAGGCGTGCAGGATCGCGCCGTGGCCGACCGTGACGTCGGCGCCGACCAGTAGCGGGAAGCCGCCCGGCGTGTACGGCCCGTCGTGGGTCACGTGCAGGATTGCGCCGTCCTGGATGCTGGTGCGCGCGCCGATGCGGATGTAGTGCACATCGCCGCGCACGACGGCGCCGGGCCACAGCGAGGCGTCTTCGCCGATCTCGACGTCGCCGATGACCTGCGCGGCCGGGTCGACGTAGACGCCGCGGGCGAGGCGGGGCAGGCGCTCGCGATAGGGCCGGATGTTCATGCCCGCGATGATGCGGCAAGCGCGCATCGTGGCGCCAGCGCACCTTGCACCGGCTTGATTTTGCCGCGCGCACGCGCCACGTTGGGCGATTCGCCGCTGCCCCCAGGCCCTCGATGACCTCCGCCAACCCGCTGCTGGCCTGCTCCGGCCTGCCCCGCTTCTCCGCGATCCAGCCCGACCATGTGCAAGCCGCGGTCGATGCGGTGCTCGCCGACTACCGCACGCGCATCGATGCGATGCTCGCCAGCGAGGCGCCGCGCGACTTCGCCAGCGTGCTCGGCCTGGGCGAGGCACTGGAGGACCGCCTCAACCGAGTGTGGGCACCGGTGTCGCACCTGCATGGCGTGGCCGACTCGGAGGCGCTGCGCAAGGCCTACGCGGCGGCGCAGGAGCGCATCGTCGAGTTCAGCAGCGAGCTGGGCCAGAACCGCGCGCTGTACGCCGCGGTGGAAGCGGTGGCACACCAGGCCGACGCTGCGGCGTTGCCGCCCGCGGCGCGCGCGCTCATCGACCACGAACTGCGCGATTTCCGCCTCGCGGGCGTGGCGCTGCAGGAACCCGCGCGCACGCGTTTTCGGCAGATCTCCAGCGAGCTGGCCCGGCTTGCCACCGAGTTCGAGGAAGCCGTGCTCGACGCCACCGATGCCTGGAGCGAGCTGCTGCAGGACGAGGCGCAGCTGGCCGGCATTCCCGCGTCGGGGCGCGCGGTGCTGCGCGCCTACGCGCAGGAGCGCGGCCTGGATGGCTGGCTGGTCACGCTCAAGCAGCCCAGCGTGCAGGCGGTGCTGACCCATGCCGACGATCGCGCGCTGCGCGAACGGGTCTACACCGCCTACCACACGCGCGCCTCCGACCAGGGGCCCAACGCCGGCGAGTTCGACAACTCCGCGCGCATCGAGCGCATCCTCGCGCTGCGCCACGAGGCCGCGCAACTGCTCGGCTTCCGCAACGCGGCCGAGGAATCGCTCGCGACCAAGATGGCGACCTCGCCCGAGACGGTGCTTGCGTTCCTGCGCGACCTCGCCGCGCGCGCGCGTCCGCTCGCCCAGCGCGAACTCGACGAGCTGCGCGCGTGGGCACGCGACACGCTGGCGCTGCCCGAGCTGCAGGCCTGGGACGTGGCCTGGGCCTCCGAGAAGCTGCGCGAGGCGCGCTATGCGCTGCGCGAGGAGGAACTCAAGCCGTATTTCGCGCTCGATGCGGTGCTCGAAGGCCTGTTCGCGATCACCCGGCGCGTGTTCGGCGTGTCGCTGCGCGAGCGCACCGACGTGGACCGCTGGCATCCCGACGTGCGCTATTTCGAGCTCGTCGACGCCGACGGCGCGGTGTTCGCGGGCGCCTACTTCGACCTGTATGCGCGCAGCGGCAAGCGCGGCGGCGCGTGGATGGATGTGTGCATCAACCGCTTCCGCCATGACGGCACGTTGCAGCAGCCGGTGGCCTTCCTCACCTGCAACTTCGCCCCGCCCACGCGCGCGGCGGCGGATGGCGCCGATGCGGCGGCGCAGGCCACGGACATCGTGCAGCCGGCGCTGCTCACCCACGACGACGTGGTCACGCTGTTCCACGAATTCGGCCACGGCCTGCACCACCTGCTCACCGAAGTCGACCTGCCGGGCGTGGGCGGCATCAACGGCGTGGAGTGGGATGCCGTCGAGCTGCCGAGCCAGTTCATGGAGAACTTCGCCTGGCGGCGCGAGGCGCTGGACCTGTTCGCGCGCCATTGGCGCAGCGGCGAGCGCCTGGGCGACGACCTGTTCGCACGCATGCAGGCGGCGCGCCATTTCCATGCGGGCCTGTTCCTGGTGCGCCAGCTCGAGTTCGGCCTGTTCGACTTCCTGCTGCACCACGACTACGAGCCCGCGCGCGGCGCACGCGCGCTGCCGCTGCTGGCGGCGGTGCGCGCCGAGGTCGCCGTGCTGCCGGTGCCGGCCTGGCAGCGCTTCCCGCACGCCTTCACCCACATCTTCGCCGGCGGCTACGGCGCCGGCTACTACAGCTACCTGTGGGCCGAGGTGCTGTCGGCCGACGCGTTCGCGCGCTTCGAGGACAGCGGCGTGTTCGATGCGGCCACCGGCGCCGCGTTCCGCCGCGAGATCCTCGCCGTCGGCGCCACGCGGCCCGCGCGCGACAGCTTCATCGCGTTCCGCGGGCGCGCGCCCACGCCCGACGCGCTGCTGCGCAGCTACGGCCTCGGCGCCTGACCCGGCGCGCGCCCCGCGCCATGACCATCGGCGCTTGCAGCCCGGGCGTGCCGCATCGAAGCTGGGACCTTGGTCCGAACCGGGAGGGTCCCATGCGCCTGTCGTCGTGGTTGCTTGCCGCGCTGTCCGTGTCGATCGTCGCCAGCGCCGGGGCGGCGCCCGGCTACTACCGTGAGCCGACGCTGCGCGGCGACACTTTGGTGTTCGTCGCCGAAGGCGACCTGTGGCGGGTGGCCGCCAGCGGCGGGCGCGCACAGCGCCTGACCACGCATCCCGCGCTGGAGTCGCAGCCGGTGCTGTCGGCCGACGGGCGCGAGGTCGCCTTCGTGGCCAGCTACGACGGCGCGCCCGACGTGTACGTGATGCCGCTGGCCGGTGGCCAGCCGCGCCGGCTCACCTTCGACGCCAGCCGCGTGTGGCTGTCGGGCTACACGCCGCAGGGCGAGATCGCCTACGCCAGCGAGCATCTGGTCGGGCCGGGCATGAGCCGCGCGCTGCGCAGCGTGGATCCACGCAGTGGCGCGATCCGCGACTGGCCGTTGGCCGACGCGCGCGAACTCGTGCTTGACGCCAGCGGCGCCCATGCCTGGTTCACGCGCTTCGGGCTGGCGGTGTCGGGCGACCATGCGGTGGGCTACCGCGGCGGCGCGATGGCGCAGCTGTGGCGCTGGAACACCGACGACCGCAGCGAGGCCACGCGCGTGGCCGCAGCGCTCAATGCCAACATCAGCCAGCCGATGTGGTGGCAGGACAGGATCTACGCGGTGAGCGATGCCAACGGCCGCGCCAACCTGTACCGGTTCGATGGTGACGCGGCGCAGGCCCTGACCACGCATGCCGACGCCGACGTGCGTGGCGCGCGGCTCGATGGCGGGCGCATCGTGTTCCAGCTCGGTGCCGACCTGTACCTGTACGACATCGCCAGCGCGAGCGAGCACAAGCTCGCGATCGAGCTCGATTCGGACTTCGTGCAACGGCGCGAGCGCTTCGTGGGCGAGCCGCTCAAGTACCTGACCGGCATGGAAGTGGACGGCCAGGGCATGCGCGCGGTGCTCAGCGCACGCGGCCAGGTGGTGCTGGCCGGCAGCGATCCGGTGCGCCGTGTCAGCCTCGCGGTGCCGGCGCAGGCGCGCGCGCGCGCGGCGGTGCCATCGAGCGATGGCAAGCACGTCTACGCGATCGTCGATGTCGACGGCCGCAGCGAGATCCATCGCTATGCCGCCGACGGCTCGGCGGCCGACACGCTGCTGCTGGCCGACGAGGGCACGCACCGCTGGCGCCTGTGGCCCTCGCCCGACGGGCGCTGGCTCGCGCACGCGGACAAGCGCGCGCGGCTGTCGCTGCTCGACCTGCGCAATGGCGGCAACCGCGTGCTCGACGAGTCGCCGTTCGGCGACGACGACGCCTACACCGACGTGAGCTGGTCGGCCGACGGCCGCTACCTCGCATGGTCGCGGCCCGACAGCAGCCGGCAACGTGCGCAGGTGTTCGTGGCCGAGGCCGCCACGCAGCGGCGTGAGGTCGTGACCAGCGACCGCTACGAATCCACCAACCCGGCGTTCTCGCCCGACGGCCACTGGCTGTATTTCCTGTCCGACCGCCGCTTCGTGGCGACGCCGGGTGCGCCGTGGGGTGATCGCAACATGGGCGCGCTGCTGGACAAGCGCAGCCAGATCTATGCGCTCGCGCTGCAGGACGGCTTGCGCTTTCCGTTCCAGCCCACTGACGAACTGGCCGCGCCATCCACGCCATCGACGCCCGCCGCCACCGGCAAGGGCGGCAAGGGCGGCAGCAACGCCAAGGGCAAGGACGGCAATGCGCCGCTGCCCGCAATCGCATTCGAGGGCCTGGCCGCGCGTCTGCACGAGGTGGGCGTGGAAGCGGGCAATTACAGCAACCTCGCCGTGCATGCCGAGCGCCTGTTCTTCCTCGACCGCGCCGCAGGCAGCTGGGGCAAGGCCCAGTTGCGCGCGACCGAGATCAAGCCCGGCCAGTCCAAGGTCGAGAACTGGATGGCCAACGTGCGCGACTTCCGCCTGTCGGCCAATGGCAAGCGCCTGCTGGTCGCGACCGCGGGCAATGGCGGCGTGGGCGAACTGCTGCTGCTGGACGCGCTCGCCAAGGCGCCGACCGACCTGCAGGATGCGCGCGTGCGGCTGGCCGACTGGAAGCTCGTGGTCGACCCGGTGGACGAATGGCGGCAGATGTTCGACGACGCCTGGCGCATGCACCGCGCGTTCTCGTTCGATCCGAACATGCGCGGCAGCGACTGGAACGGACTGCGCACGCGCCTGCTGCCGCTGGTCGCGCGCGTGAGCGATCGCCATGAACTCGACGACCTGCTCGGGCAGATGAGCGCCGAGCTGGGCATCCTGCATTCGCAGGTGCGCGGTGGCGATTACCGCAGCGATCCCGCGGCGCCCGCACCCGCGTGGCTCGGCGCGCAGCTGGCCGCGGACCAGGGCGGCGTGCGCATCACGCACATCTACCGCACCGATGCGGAACTGCCCAGCCAGCGCGCGCCGCTGCAGCAGCCCGGCGTCGATGCGCGCGACGGCGACCTCATCAGCGCGATCAACGGCCGCGCAGTCGCCCACCCGGGCGAGGTCGCGCTCGCGCTGCGCGCCCAAGCCGGCCAGCAGGTGCTGGTCGAACTGCGCCGTGGCGCCGACACGCGGCGCGTGGTCGTCAAGCCGGTCAGCAGCGAGGTGGAGGCGATGCTGCGCTACGGCGACTGGGTGCGCGGCAACCTGGCCAAGGTCGAGCGCGCCGGTGCCGGCCGGCTCGGCTATCTGCACCTGTACGCGATGGGGCCGAACGACATCGCCAACTTCGCGCGCGAGTTCTACGCCCAGGTGGATCGCGACGGTCTCATCATCGACGTGCGCCGCAACCGCGGCGGCAACATCGACAGCTGGATCATCGAAAAGCTGCTGCGGCGCGTGTGGGAGTTCTGGCAGCCGCCGCACGGCGCGCCCACCACCAACATGCAGCAGACCTTCCGCGGCCAGCTCGTGGTGCTGGCCGACGCGTTCACCTACTCCGACGGCGAAACCTTCACCGCGGGCATCAAGGCGCTCAAGCTCGCGCCGGTGATCGGCAACCACACCGCGGGCGCAGGCATTTGGCTGTCCGACCGCAACCGCCTCAGCGACAACGGCGTCGCGCGCGTGGCCGAGACCGGCCAGTTTGACCTGCAGGGCCGCTGGCTCATCGAAGGCCGCGGCGTGGCACCCGACATCGCGGTCGACAACCTGCCGTGGGCCACCGGCCATGGTGGCGACGCCCAGCTCGATGCCGCGATCGCCAACCTCAAGCAGCGCCTGGCGGCGCGACCGGTGGCACCACTGCGCGCACAGCCGGTGCCGCGCGTGGGCGTGCCCGCGCACGACGGCAGCTGAGCCGCGGGCGCGTACCGCCCCGGCGGCGGGCCATGCCCGCGTCCGGGCTGCCCGCGGCACCGGCCGGTCGGCGCGATCAGTCGTCCGGCGCGGCGTCGACCTGTTGCGCGAGCTGGGCCTGCTTCTCGGGCGTGAGCTTGAGGATGCCGTGGCGGATCTCGCGGCTGAGGATCACGCGCGCATCGCGCGTGACCTCGGCCAGCGCGGCATCGAACTCGAGCTTGCCCGTGGCGTCGCTGCGCACCACGCCGCGTTCGCGCAGTTTCTGGATGAAGCCGCGGAACAGGCTCTTGTCGAAGAACTCCGGCGCGTTGAGCTCCTGCAGCAGCGACAGGCGCTGCGCGCTGAGCGTGCACAGGTTCTCCAGTTCGCCCGCGCTGAGCGTGCCGGGGCCGTGCTTGACCAGCAGCGCCAGCGCGATGTAGTAGCGCTCGATCGCGGGCAGCAGGTTGTCCGCGAGCACGCGCAGGCGGAACGCGGCGTCGGTCTGGCCCGGGCCACGGCTGATGATGCGGCCATCGGCACTGGCATGCAGCAGCTCGCGCTCGACCAGGAAGTCGATCGTGCGCTGCAGGCGCTCCGCGAACTCGTCGCCATCCCACGACAGGAACAGCTCGGCCTGCACGAACGGATACACGATGCGGCCGAGGCGCACGATCGAGGCGCGGCCCATGCGCCGGTTGTTGAGGAAGCAGCACGCGACCCAGGCCGCGGCGACGAACAGGTGGGTGACGTTGTTGCGGAAGTAGCTCAGCAGCACGCCGGGCTTTTCGTCGACGGTGAGCACATCGCCCAAGGGATGGCTGACGCGGCGGATCCACTGCATCTGCTCGCCGTGGGCGATGATCGCATCGGCGGGCAACGGGCTGACGGTGATGCGCCCGGCGTAGGGCAGGGCCGTGAGCAGGTCACGCGAGAGCTCGATCTGCGCGGCCAGGTCGACCTCGGACATCGCGTGCTTGGGAGTGGCCAGCAGCGCGATCGCGAGCAGGTTGACCGGATTGACGTCGGTGGCGCGGTTGATGTTGACGAGGATGCGCTCGCCCAGCGCGTCCACCGCCGCCTTGAGCCAGGTCGGCTTGGCCTCGGGATCGGCGATGGCCGCACGCCAATCCGCATCGACGCGGTCGAGCAGCGGCGTGAGGAAGATCGCCTCGCCGAAGTTGACGCTCACCGCACCGTAGTTGCGCCGCAAGGCGCCGAGGCTGCGGAGGAGTCCGCCCCAGGATTCCTTTTCCTTGGGCTTGCCCGACAGCTCGCCGATGTAGGACTCGCCTTCCATGACCTTCTCGTAACCGATGTACACCGGCTGGAACACCACCGGCCGATCGGGCTGGCGCAGGAAGCTGCGCAGGGTCATCGACAACAGTCCGCCGCGCGGCGCGAGCATGCGGCCCGTGCGCGAGCGCGTGCCCTCGATGAAGTACATGAGCGAGATGCCGCGCGCGATGAGCTGGCTCATGTACTCACGAAACACGCTCGAGTACAGCGGGTCGCTGAAGCTGCGGCGCAGGAAGAACGCGCCGCCACGCCGCAGCAGCGGCCCGATCAACGGCAGGTTGAGATTGACGCCCGCGGCGATGTGCGGCACGGCCAGGCCGTTGCGGTAGAGCAGGTACGGCAGCAGGGCGTCATCGGTGGTGCTGCGGTGGCAGGGCACGAAGATCACCTCGTGGCCCGGCGCGATCTCGCGCAGCTTGTCGAAGTGGTGCATGTGCACGCCGCGGTAGATCTTTTCCCACAGCGCCGTGAGCAGGAACGAGGCCGAGCGCACCACCAGATGCGACTGGTCGGCCGCGATCTCCCACGCGCATGCGCGCGCCTTGGCGGCGGCCGCGGCGGGCGAGACGGCCTCGCGCACGGCGTGCGCGGCGATGGCGTTCTGCACCGGTGCCGCGTTGACCACGCTGTCGATGAGCGTGCGCCGATGCGACAGGTCGGGACCGATGACCGCGGCGCGCTCGCGGCGGAAGTGCACGCGCAGGATGCGTTGCAGCTTGCGCACGCCGCGCTCGGCGCTGGCGGCAGGGGCGACCAGCTCGCCCAGGCTCACCGGTGCCGCGAACTCGACCAGCGTGTCGCGACCATTGAGCGCGAGCGCGAGCAGGCGGCGGAAGCGGCCCACCACCACCCAGTTCTCGGAAAACAGCACGCGGAACCAGCCCGACTCGCGCTGCGGCGCGCGGCCGACGAAGATCGACACCGGCACGAGGCGCACGTCTTGCGCGGGATCGGCGCGCACGCGATCGGCGAGCAGGCTCAGCGTCTGCGAGCGGGTCGGGTGCGGCGGCCGGCCGAACAGGCGCGGACGCCGCGACAGCGTGACCACCGCGCGGCGGCGCTTGATCGGCAGGCGGTCGGCGACCGCGTAGGGCGAAGGCAGGCCGGCTTCGTGGCAGGCGCGTTCGAGAATCAGCGTGTCCGACAGGCCGTAACGCTCGATCACGTACACCGTCGGCCGCGGATCGTCGGGCAACAGCGCACGCACATCCTCGGGCGTGCGCTGGATGCGCACCCACGGCCGCAGCAGCGCACCGAACACCCGGAGCCAGGCCGGTGCCTGCGCCGGAGGCGGCGCAGGCGGCGGAGTGGATGCATCGTTCATGCGCGCAGTCTAGCCGCTGTGCGCGCGGCCAGCCGCGGCCGGAGGGGAGGCGAGCGTGCCCGCAGCGGCCGCGCCGGGTTGCGCCAGTCAGGCGCGGTCAGTCCTTGGCAGGCGCGCTCACGGCGCTGTCGTCCGCAGGCGCGCTGGCGGCTGGCGCGGCCTCGGCCACCGCCTTGTCCTTGAGCTTGTCGATGGTGTCCTTGCCGTACCAGCGGCCATCGACGTTGACCATCTCGGTCTCGCCGGTCAGCGGCGTACCCAACAGCGTGTAGCTGACCTTGAGCTTGGCGGCCTTGCCATCGTTGGACACCACTTCGGACTTGATCGAATCGAGCGTGTCATCGAGCGAGAAGCCGTACACCTTGAGCGCCTGCTTGACCGCGGCGAACACGACCTGGCCCTTCTTCATGCCGTCGTCGTAGGACAGCGCGCGGGCCTCGTCGAGCGACTTGAGGTTGAGATCGCGCGCGGCCTTGACCGTGATCGCGATCACCTGCTTGACCTTGTCCGGATCGGTGAAGCGCGTGCTGCCCACCCACTTGCCCAACGCGTCGACCGCGGCGAGCGCCTGCTGCTTGGACTCCTCGGACATGTCCTTGTTCTGCTGGATCGTGCTCTGCAGCCAGCCCGTGCCCATCGCCACGTACATCGGCACCTGCTGCTGGTAGGTCGCGTCGAACTGCTTGAGCTGCGGCTCGATCTCGGCGTAGATCGCCTCCTCGGCGCCGGGCGCGGTGAGCTTGCCGATCGTCTCGTTGAACTTGGCGCGATCTTCCTCGGTGATCGGCTCCTGGTCCTTGCCCCAATCGGCCTTGATCTTGGCGACCTCGGCCGGCGGCAACGCGTTCTGGATCAGGCCGTTGAAATCGCCGGCCTTGAGCAGCTTGACCGAGGCCATGAGCACGGCGTCGGGGGTGTTGGCATTGGCCTGCACGGCCGGTGCACCGGCCTCGGGCGACTGCTGCTGGCAGCCGATGGTGAAAGCGAGCAGGGCGCCGAGCAGGGCGACACGGAGCGGAGACTTGGACATGGCGTTATCCGGAACGGTGGTAGGGGACGGGAGAGGCGGCACTCTAGCAGGTCGCATGCCCGTCACCGCGCCGGCCGTGCCAAAAAAAAGAAGACCCGGCGGATGGGAATCGACCGGGTCAAGTCCGGCAACGCCGGAGGGGGATGTCTGGCGTCCTTCGCTGCGGCCCGAGGCCGCGCAGCCGAAAAACGACGTGACAATTCTAGTTAGCGATCAAATGTAATGCAATACATCAAGTTGCATTAAGTAACTCATTGAATATCAATGCATGTTCTGGAGCTTGCGTGCGCGCCGCTCGGCGGGAGGCAGGTTCCAGTCATTGCCGAACAGCACCGCCTCCCACGCGCCGTAGGTCGGATTGGGCAGCACGAACCAGCGCTCGCCGACCCAGTCCAGATAAGGCTCGACGGCGGCGCGGTGGCCCGCGGGCGTGGCCGCGGCCACGTCGACGAAATCACCGATCTGGTCGCCGAACTGCATGAGCACGCGGTAGCGCTGGGCGATGAGGCGGCGGCGGCAGCCCTTGTCGCTGCCCTTGGCCTCGCAGCCGGGCACGAGCGTGCCCGCGGGCAGCACGACCTCGACCTGGTCGGCCAGCGGGAAACCCTGCTCGCGCAGGTTGGCCAGCGTCGCCTGCTCCACGTCGGTGCGGCGGTTGGTCACGTAGAACACCGTGATGCCGCGGCTGGCGGCCAGGCGCGTGAACTCGAGCGCGCCGGGCAGCGGCCTGGCGCTCTTCTCCTCGCACCACTGACGCCACGACTCGGGCTCGTAGCCCTTGCCCTCGCGCATGCGGCGCACCGCATAGGGCGTGTTGTCGAGCACGGTTTCGTCGATGTCGAGGATGATCGCGGGTTTGAGCGCGGCCACATCGCCACTGCGCTCCGCGTGCGGCAGCGCGTCCCAGTGCGCGTCGGCGAGCGCCGCGTCCAGATGCGCGGCCGCGTTGCGGTACACCTCGCGGTAGATGAGGTCGTGCTCGATCGAGGTCTGTGTCCACGCCACCGCGTTGAGGTTGTCATCGGGCGCGGGCGCGGTCGGCGTGGCGACGGCCGGCGCGGTGCCCGTGGTGCGCGTGACGGGCGCGGCACAGGCGCCGAGCAGGATCGCGCCGGCAAGGACCAGTGCGGGCAGCGGCAGCACTTTCATGGCATCTCCAGTGGCAGGGCGTGAATCGCAGGGGGCACGCGACGCGGCGGGCGCCGTGGCCCGGTGCCGACCGCGGCCGGCCGGGGTGCCGATCATACGCAATGCCGAGTCGGCACGGACCACCTCGGCCACGTGCAGGGCGATCCACAACGCCGCGGTGTTTTCGCCTACGCTTGGCAGCCACGACCACGTCCTGGCCGCCGCCCCTCCACCATGGATTCCCATCCCCAGCCGCGTTACACGACCACGGCCTGCATCCTCGCCGCGTTCACCTTGTGGTGCGTGCTGCACCTGCACCTGCTGCCTGCGCTGCTGGCCGGACTGTTCGTGTTCGCGATCATCGACATGTTGGTGCCGTTGCTGCAACGGCGCGTGCCGCGCGCGCGCGCACGCGCGCACGGCATCGTGGTGTTCGGCCTCAGCGTGGTGGTGGTGGGCCTGCTCACGCTGGCGACGCTCGCGGCGGTGGCGCTGGTGCGGCGCGAGATCGGCGATCCGCATGCGTTCCTCGAAGGCCTCAACCCGCTGCTCGACCGCGCCCGCGGCCAGTTGCCCGACTACGTGGTCAACCACCTGCCCGACAACATCGACGGCATGCGCGAAGCCGCGCTGGGCTGGCTGCGCGACCATGCCGGGACGCTGCAACTGGCCGGCAAGACCGCCGCGCGCGTGTTCGTGCACCTGCTCATCGGCATGGTGCTCGGCGCGATGGTGGCGCTGAGCGTGAGCCGCACGGGCAATGGCCAGGGCACGGCCTTCGTCGAGGCACTGCGTGCGCGCTGCCGCAACCTGCTGCACGGCTTTCGCGACATCGTATTCGCGCAGGTCAAGATCTCGGCCGTCAACACGCTGCTCACCGGCCTGTTCCTGCTGGTGCTGGTGCCGCTGTTCAGCACGCCGATCCCGTTCGCCAAGACTCTGGTGGTAGTGACCTTCATCGTCGGCCTGCTGCCCGTGGTCGGCAACCTCATCTCCAACACGCTCATCTTCATCGCCGCGCTGTCGGTATCGTTCCTCGACGCGGTGGCCGCGCTGGTGTTCCTCATCCTCATCCACAAGCTCGAGTACTTCCTCAACGCGCGCATCGTCGGCTCGCAGATCCGCGCGCGCGCCTGGGAGCTGCTGATCGCGATGCTGCTCCTGGAATCGGCCTTCGGCATGGCCGGACTCATCGCCGCGCCGGTCTACTACGCCTTCCTCAAGCGCGAACTGGCCGCGGCGAGCCTGATCTGAACGTGCTCCGGGCGCCTGCCGGCGCGCGGGGCGGCACGGCCGCGGTCGCCGCGGCGCTGGTCAATCGGCGAGCAGGCTGGCCAGCCGCGCGAGGTGCGCGCTGGCAAGTTCCTGGCGGTGGGCCGCGTCCTGCACCTCGTCGCGCCCGACCCAGTGCAGGTCGGCCGGCGGCAGTTCCTTGAGGAAGCGGCTGGGCTGGTTGGCGACGAACTCGCCGAAGCGCTTGCGCCGGCGCGCCCATGACAGGGTGAGATGGTCCTTGGCGCGCGTGATGCCGACGTAGAGCAGCCGTCGCTCCTCTTCCAGCCGGCCTTCCTCGATGCTGCCCTCGTGCGGCAGCGTGCCGTCCTCGACGCCGACCAGGAACACGCCGCCGAACTCCAGGCCCTTGGCCGCATGCAGGGTCATGAGGCGCACCGCATTGCCGGGGTCGTCGCGGTCGGCATGCGTGAGCAGCGCCAGCTGCGCGGCGAGGTCGCCCGCGCCGCTGCCGGGCAGCGCGCGCAGCCACTCGATGAGCTCGCGCAGGTTGTCGAGCCGCCGTTCGCGCAGCGCGGGCTCCTTGACCTGGGTGGCGATGTGTTCGGCGTAGCCGATGCGCGCGACGAGCTCGGTCACGAGGTCGCCCGCGGCGGTGCGCTCGGCACGTTGCTCGAACTCGCCGATGAGGCGGGCGAAGCCCGCGAGCGCGGAGGCGGCGCGCGTGGCGAAGCGGGCGAGCAGGCCGTCGTGGCGCACCGCGCGCAACATCGACAGTTGGCGCGAACCGGCGAGCTCGCCGAGCTGCTCCAGCGTGGTCGCGCCGATGTCGCGCCGCGGCAGGTTGACGATGCGCAGGAACGCCGCATCGTCGTCGGGGTTGGCGATGAGGCGCAGGTAGGCAAGCAGGTCCTTGACCTCGACGCGTTCGAGGAAGGCCGTGCCGCCGCTCACGTGGTAGGGCACGCGCGCGAGCCGCAGGGCCTTTTCCACCGCCCGCGACTGGTGGTTGCCGCGATACAGCACCGCGAATTCGCTCCACGGGCGCTTGTGCGTCTGCGCCAGGTGCACGATCGCGGCGGCGACGCATTCGGCCTCGTGTTCGTCGTCGCGGCATTCGAGCACGCGGATCGGCGCGCCCTCGCCCTGCTCGCTCCACAGGCGCTTGTCGAACAGGTGGCCGTTGTGCGCGATCACCGCATTGGCCGCGCGCAGGATGCGCCGCGCGCAGCGGTAGTTCTGTTCGAGCTTGACCACGCGCAGCGCCGGATAGTCGCGCGCGAGTTCGTTGAGGTTGTCCGGATTGGCCCCGCGCCAGGCGTAGATCGACTGGTCGTCGTCGCCGACCACGGTGAACGCGCCGCGCTCGCCCGCGAGCGCCTTGATGAGCCGGTACTGGGCCGCGTTGGTGTCCTGGTATTCGTCCACCAGCAGGTAGCGCAGGCGCTCGCGCCAGGCCGCGCGCAATTCGCCATCGCCTTCGAGCAGCGCCAGCGGCAGGCGGATCAGGTCGTCGAAATCCACTGCGTTGAACGCGGCCAGGCGGCGCTGGTAGGCCGCATAGATCGCCGCCGCCTCACGCTCGCGCGCGCTGCCAGCGCCCGCGGCGGCCTGCTCGGGCGTGAGGCCGTCGTTCTTCGCGCGCGACACCAGGCTGTGCAGCGCCAACAGCGCATCGGGCTTGATGTCCCTGGGCGCGAGTTCCTTGAGCAGGCCGCGCGCATCGTCGGCGTCGAACACCGAGAAGCCACGGCGCAGGCTCGCACGCGCGTGTTCGAGCTGCAGGAACTTCAGCCCGAGCGCATGGAACGTGCACACGGTCAGCGCCGTGGCGGCCTCGCCCGGGAGCAGGCGCGACACGCGCTCGCGCATCTCGCGCGCGGCCTTGTTGGTGAAGGTGATCGCGGCGATGCGGTCGGCGGCCAGCTGGCGGCGCCGGATCAGGTGGGCGATCTTCTCGGTGATCACGCGCGTCTTGCCCGAACCCGCGCCGGCGAGCACGAGCAGCGGGCCATCGCCGTACTCGACGGCGGCGCGTTGTTGGGGGTTGAGGCTCATCGACGCGGACCGGTGGGGCGATACGCATTGTGCCGCGCAGGCCGCGCCGCCGACAGCTTGACAGGAGTGCGCGGGATCCTGGCGCGCAGGCTGCGGAATGGCGGGACCGTCCGTGCCGATTCCGGGACCTGCACGCCATGCCGGCGCCGTACCGGCCGCGCCGGTGGCAGTGGTCCGTTGCACGCATCAGCACCAGCTCTTGGCCATGGCGGCGCGACCACGCTCGGGAGCGATGTGGGCGGCGACGTGCGCAGGCGCGGGCGGAGCGCCACGCGCGCAGCCATCACTGTGTGAAACGCGTGCGGCGCGACGCCCGCGTCCGGGTGGGAAACCCGGGCGCGGACACTGGATGGTCAGCGACCACGGTAATTCCAAATCGGAATGTAGGGGGGTGTCCGTGCCGCAATAACATCGCGATGGGGCGGGGATTCGATGTCCAGACCAACGGGCCGGTGGTCCGTTGTCCCATCACGCAGGCAGTTCGAGGTATCAGGCATGTGCACCATGATTCCTGGCCGGTTGCGTTGGTCGTCCCTGTGGTTCGTATGGCTCGTCGCCTGCGGCTGCGCCGGCGCAAACGCCGCATCGACTGCCGATGCAGGCATGCTGGTGCAGCTGGCCGGTTGCAGCTACGACGAAGTCAAGAACGCGCTCGACACCACGCCCGACGGCGCCACCGTCGAAGTCGGCAGCGGTGAGTGCACCTGGCCGCAGATGATCACCCGCTATGGTGGTGTGCATCTGAAGGGCGCCGGCGCCGCCAACACCATCGTGCACGTCGCCACACCGGTCGGCGATGAAACCACCCAACTGCTCAAGTTCAATTGCTGGAGCGGTGGCACCATGGAACTGTCCGGCATCCGTTTCGTCGGTGTGCTCGACACCCCTGGCTACACCGCGGGGGTCGTGTTCTACGGCTGCCGCGACTTCAAGATCCACGACAACGATTTTCGCAACTTCAAGGGCGTGGCATTGACCATCGCGTCGGTGCCCGATTTCCCCGGGACGGAGGGCTGGGACAGTCGTGGCGTGGTGTACCGCAATCGATTCACCGGCAATCACTACACCGGAACCGGATACGGGGTTGCTGCGTATGGTGGCAGCCGCAGGTCGCCATTGCTGTTGGGCGAACTCAACAGCGAGGCGGTCTTCATCGAGGACAACTACTTCGAGGACAACCGTCACTCGGTCACGTCCAACTATGGCGGGCGCTATGTGTTCCGCCACAACACCCTGGCCAGCTCCGAAGCGGCCTGGGAGGATCCCGCGGTGGATGCTCATGGCATCCAGCTGGAGGGCGAGGTCGGAACGCACAGCTGGGAGATCTACAACAACACCTTCCACATCATCGGTGGCAATCCGGATACCGCGGCCAAGGCGATCCAGCTGCGCGGTGGCGACGGCGTGGTGTTCGGCAACACCATCGACCCCGGATACGCGCATACGCTGATCCTGCGCCTGGAGTGGTGGACCGACGAGCTGCCTGAAGGCACCGAGCGTTGCGAGATCCGCCCGTACTATCCCTATCCGGCCAACTTCGGCGGGCAGACCCAGAACGCCTGGTTCTGGGACAACACGGTTCGCGGCACCACCGAGGGCGGCGTGTCCCTCGCCGGATGCGACTACTACTTCGATGAAGGCCGCGACTACTTCCTGCGCGCACCGACCGTGGACGACCTGGGATACGCCTACCACCCGTTCACGTATCCGCATCCCTTGCGCGGCGAGGACGGCATCTTCGCCAACGGCTTCGATTGAGGCTCCCCCGGCGCACAGTGCCGGGAATGCAAGGCGCGGCATGCCCTGCCTGCGCCGACGCGTGCCTCAGTCGCGGAAGTTGTCGAACTGCAGCGGCAGGCCGAACTCATCCTTGCGCAGCAGCGCGATCGCGGCCTGCAGGTCATCGCGTTTCTTGCCGGTCACGCGCAGCTTGTCGCCGTTGATCTGCGCCTCGACCTTGAGCTTGGCCGCCTTGAGCGCGGCCACGATCTTCTTCGCGATCGCCTGTTCGATGCCCTGCTTGACCGTGATCTTCTGCCGCGCGCTGGCGAGGTTGACCTCGGGCTCGGCCGCGTCGAGGCAGCGCGCGTCGATGCCGCGCGCAATCAGCCGTGCGCGCAGGATGTCCTGCATCTGCTTGAGCTGGAACCCGCTCGGCGCCGCGGCGTTGATCACGTAGTCGTCGAGCGCGAAGCTCGCGTCCACGCCCTTGAAGTCGAAGCGGTTGGCCAGCTCGCGGCTGGCCTGGTCCACCGCGTTGGTGAGTTCGTGCTTGTCGACTTCGGAGACGATGTCAAACGAGGGCATGGATTCAGGCCTTGCGCTGCATGAACTTGCGCAGCGCCGCCGCGGCGGCGACCACGCCGATGATGATGAACTTGAACGACTTGGCCAGGAAGGCCGCGACCACCGCGAGCAGGCCGAGCTTCTTGGCTGCGACGCCGCCGACCAGCGCGGCCAGCCCGTACGCGGCGAGCTTGTCGGTGGCCGGATCGTATTGGTCGTAGCGCTTGCCATCGTTGTAGGCGACCGCGCCGAGCAGTGTGTGCGCGAGCGGCTTCTGCTTGTCGATCTGCGACAGCGAGGTGATGAGGTTGAGCGAGATGTAGCCCTCGCGGCCGAGCACGTAGGTGTTGTAGTTGACCGTGTTGTCGGCATCGGCGGGCGCGCCCTTGTCGCGTCCTTCGATCGACCACACCAGGCGCCGGTTGGCGGCGTCGTAGCTGGGCGGCTGGATCCAGCGCGTGACTTCGATCGGCGTGACGCCGATGCGTTCGCGCTCGGCGTTGGCCTCCTCGGTGCCGTCCTTGATGTTCTGCAGCAGCTCATCCGCATCCCAGCTCTTGGCGTCCTCGTCCTTGATGTAGCCGGCGGGGTCGAAATCGACCGAGACGATCCAGTCCTCGGCATCGTCGTCAGCGAAATTGGCCGGCACGATGAGGCCGAGGAAGTTGTCGTCGACCGTGTTGCCCATCGCGGCCATGAGCATGCCGGCCTCGCGCGTGGGCAGGTAGCCGAAACCGTCGGGCAGCTGCAGCACGGCCTGGTCGCCCAGCGCGACCTTGGCCGGACCCTTCTGCAGCGCGGCAATCAGCGCGGCATAGGCGCCGTCATCGGCTTCCCCGGCGGGCTCCTGCGCCAGCAGCGGAGTCCACGACCACAGCGCCGACAACAACACGATGAGCAGGTACAGGCGGTGCTTGCGATGCATGCTGGGTTCCTCAGGGTCGGATGGACGGAATGGCCATGGCGCGCGGCGCCACCGGGCCCGGCCGCAACGAGGGTCCCCGGTCGGCGCGCGCAGGGCCGGCCATGCGGCCGGCGCGAGCCGCCTGCCGCAGCGCGCAAGTCTAGCGGTACCCGCGCACCGGCGTTGCGCCGCGACAGTCCGATTGGGCATATCGGACCAACCGCCGTGCACATCGCCGCGCCGCGCATCGCCGATCCCGGTCGCATGCGCGGCCCGGCCTGCGATGCGGGCCACGGCTGTGCCACACTGCCAAGTCCCGCGCATGCCTTGCGCCCCCTGCGCCCACCACCGCCGTCATCCATGGCCAAGCTCTATTTCTATTACTCGGCGATGAATGCCGGCAAGACCACCACGCTGCTGCAAAGCGCGTACAACTACCACGAGCGCGGCATGCGCACGCTCATCATCAAGCCCGCGATCGACACGCGCGCGGACGAGCCGCCCGCACCGGTGGCCGACGGCGCCACGCCGCCGCCAGCGACCGATGCGGGCCTGGGCGTGGTCGCCTCGCGCATCGGCCTGCGCGCGCATGCGCGACGTTTCGCTCACGACGCCGACCTGCTGGCGCTGGTGCGCGCGGATGTCGCCGCGCGCGGCAAGCTCGACTGCGTGCTGGTGGACGAGGCGCAGTTCCTGCGCAAGGCGCAAGTGTGGCAACTCACCGACGTGGTCGACGCGCTGGGCATCCCGGTGCTCGCCTACGGGCTGCGCACCGATTTTCGCGGCGAGTTGTTCGAAGGCAGCCAGTACCTGCTCGCGTGGGCCGACAACCTCATCGAGATCAAGACGATCTGCCACACCGGCCGCAAGGCGACGATGGTGGTGCGCGTGGACGAGCACGGCCGCGCGGTCACCGACGGCCCGCAGGTGGAGATCGGCGGCAACGAGCGCTACGTCTCGGTCAGCCGCCCCGAGTTCAAGAAGATCATGTCGGGCGAGGGCCGCGTCGAACTGCAGCAGACGGTGCTGCCGCTGGACATGCCCGGGGCGGGCGCGTGAGCGCGCCGCACTGGCCACGCAGCCGCTGGCAGGACGGCGGCGCGCAGGCGTTCTGGCTGTGGTTCGTGTTCGGCGATTTCGCACCCGACCTGCGCATCGACGCGCAGCGCTACCGCACCGGCACGCCACCCGCGGGCGTGGAGGCGGTGCGCTACCGCAACGCCGCGCTCGCGCAGTGGCCGGGCTATCCGCTGGCCGGCTCGCTCGGCGCGATCCTGGCCGAGGACGACCCCAGCCTGCTCGATGCGGCGCGCCAGGCCGGCGAATGCTGGCTGCTGCGCGGCAGCGTGCCGGACCCGGCCGACCTGGACGGCCTGCGCGGCCTCATCGGCACCATCGCGGCGCTGTGCGACCAGGGCGGCGTGGCGGTGGTGGATCCGCAGATGCTGTCGCTGTTTGGCGCCGCGCAATGGCAGCAGCGCTACTTTGCCCGCGATGCCTTCCAGGCCCGCGACCACGTGCTGATCCTCGCCGACGCCGATCCCGACGACGCCACGCGCATGCGCGTGCATACGCGCGGCCTGCGCAAGTTCGCGCGGCCCGACCTCGACATCCGCAACGTGCCCGCGGCACTGGTCAACCATGCCGGCGAGCTGGCGCAGGGCTTCGTCGAGTTCCAGTGCGACGGCGGCGTGATCGCCGACGGCCACGTGGTCGAGCTCGGCGACGACGGCGCGCAACTGGTGGCGCGACTCGCGCCGGACATGGCCGATGCCGACTTCAACAACCGTCATCTCACCCTGCGCTGGCCCGACCCCGCGGCATCGGCCCCGCGGCTGGGTTAGGCTTGCGCGTTCCCGATCCGCAGGAGGCGTCATGCGTGCACTGCTGTTGCTGGCCGGCCTGACCTGGAGCTGTCTCGTGGCTGCCGAACATCTCACCATCGAGCGCATCTTCGGCGACCCCAACCTCGCCGGGCCGAGCCCGCGCTCGCTCAAGATCGCGCCCGACGGCAAGCATGTCGGCTTCCTGCGCGGCCGCGCCGACGACCAGAACCAGCTCGACCTGTGGCTGCACGACGTGCGCAGCGGCAAGGCCACGCGCCTGATCGATTCGGCGGCGCTGAGCGAGAACAAGGAGTTGTCCGATGCCGAGAAGGCGCGCCGCGAACGCGCACGCATCGCCGGCAGCAAGGGCATCGTGAACTACCTGTGGTCGCCCGACGGCAAGCGCCTGCTGTTCACGCTCGACGAGCGGCTGTGGCTGTACGAACTGGGCGCGGCCAAGGGCAAGCACTTGCGCGCGTTGACCGCGCGTGGCGTCGACGTGGCCGACCCCAAGGTGTCGCCGCGCGGCGGCTACGTGAGCTACGTGAGCGGGCAGAACCTGCACGTGATCGACCTCGACGACGGCCGCGCCACCCAGCTCACGCATGACGGTGGCGGCGCGATCCACAATGGCGAGGCCGAGTTCGTCGCGCAGGAGGAAATGAACCGCCACACCGGCTACTGGTGGGCGCCCGACGACAGCGCGATCGCGTTCGAGCGCTACGACGAGTCGGGCGTGGACGAGGTCGAGCGCAGCGAGGTCTACGCCGACCACACCGCGACGCTGCGCCAGCGCTATCCGGCCGCGGGCCGCGCCAACGTGGGCGTGCGTCTGGGCGTGGTGGCGCCCACCGGCGGCGCTACGCGCTGGCTCGACCTGGGTACCGATGCCGACATCTATCTCACCCGCGTCAACTGGCTGCCCGACGGCAAGCGCGTCGCGTTCCAGCGCCAGAGCCGCGACCAGCGCCGCCTCGACCTCGTGATCGCCGCCGCCGACGGCAGCGGCGCGCACACCGTGCTCACCGAAACCAGCAACACCTGGATCAACCTCAACAACGACCTGCGCTTCCTGCGCCACGAGGATGCTCTGGTGTGGGCCTCCGAGCGCAGCGGCTACAAGCAGCTGTACGTGTTCGGCCTCGATGGCGGCTTGCGCCGCCAGCTCACCCAGGGCGAGCACGATGTCGACCGCCTGCTCGCGCTCGACGAACAGCGCGGGCTGGTGTATTTCGCCGCCGGGCGCGAGGACCCGCTGCAGGTGCAGGTGTACGCGGTGCGCCTGGACGGCAGCGACGCCGCCGCGCCGCGCCGCATCAGCGAGGGCGAAGGCGTCCACGATGCGGTGTTCGGCGAGGATGCGCGGGTATGGATCGACACCTGGTCCAACCCGACCACGCCACCGCAGGTGTCGCTGCGCAAGGCCGATGGCAGCCGCATCGCATGGATCGAGCGCAACGAGCTCAAGCAGGGCCATCCGTTCTGGCCCTACCGCGACAGCTTCGTGACGCCCACCTTCGGCACGCTCACCGGCGACGGCGGCCAGACGCTGTACTACCGCCTGCACCGGCCGGCGGGCTTCGACCCCGCGCGCCAGTACCCGGTGTTCATGACCTACTACGGCGGCCCCGGCAGCCAGTTCGTGCGCAAGAACTGGGGCAACTACTTCGAGCAGTACATGGCGCAGCGCGGCTACGTGGTGTTCGCGCTCGACAACCGCGGCTCGCCGCGGCGCGGCCGGCAGTTCTCCGATGCGATCTTCAAGCAACTGGGCAAGGCCGAGCTGGCCGACCAGCTCACCGGCGTGGCCTGGCTCAAGGCGCAGCCGTGGGTCGACGGCCGGCACATCGGCATCTTCGGCTGGAGTTACGGCGGCTACCAGACGCTGATGCTGCTGGCCAAGGCCGGCCCGCAGTTCGCGGCCGGCGTCGCGGTCGCGCCGGTGACCGACTGGACGCTCTACGACACCCACTACACCGAGCGCTACCTGGAAACGCCGCAGCACAACGCCGACGGCTACGAAAAATCCGGCGTGCTGCACTGGCTCGACGGCATCGAGCCCGACAAGCTGCTGCTCGTGCATGGCATGGCCGACGACAACGTGCTGTTCTCCAACTCGACCAAGCTCATGGCCGCGCTGCAGAACAAGGGCGTGCAATTCCGCCTCATGGCCTACCCCGGCGCCAAGCACGGCCTGTCGACACCCGCGCTGCGCAAGCACGTGCACACGCTGATCGCGCAGTTCTTCGACGAGAAGCTCAAGCCTGCCGCACGCTGAAGCCGGCCCCGCGCCCGTGCTTGCGGCGCGCGGCGGCGTGGCCCAATCTGGGCCAAACCACTGCCCGGGGATGCGCCATGCCGCTGCGCGAACACTGGATGATCTACGCGCTGGGTTCGGCGCTGTTCGCGGCACTGACCGCCGTGTTCGGCAAGCTCGGCGTGGCTGGCATTCCGTCCAACCTCGCCACCTTCATCCGCACCGTGGTCGTGCTGGGCGTGACCGCGGCCATCATCGCCTGGCGCAGCGAGTGGCGCGTGCCCGGCGGCATCGAGGCGCGCAGCTGGCTGTTCCTGGTGTTGTCGGGATTGGCCACCGGCCTGTCGTGGCTGTGCTACTACCGCGCACTGCAGCTCGGACCGGTCAGCAAGGTCGCGCCGATCGACAAGCTCAGCGTGGCGCTGGCGATCGTGCTCGGCGTGGTGTTCCTCGGCGAGAGCCTGAGCTGGCCGGTCGCGATCGGCGGCGGCCTCATCGTGCTCGGCTCGATCGTGATACTCGTGTTCTGAACCCTGGCGCGCGGGCGCGCGCCTCGGCTCAGAACCTGCCGGCCTGGTAGTCGCGGATCGCCTGCACGATCTGTTCGGGCGTGTTCATCACGAACGGGCCGTGGCGTGCGACCGGCTCATCCAGCGGCGCGCCCGCGACGAGGATGAAGCGCGCGCCCTGCGCGCCCGCCGCAAACTCGACGCCGTCGCCGGCACGGTCGAACACCGCCAGCTCGCCGCGTGCCAGCGCGCGCGCGGCCGCGGCCGCGCCGAAGTCCGCACCGCCTTCGAACACGTAGGCGAAGGCGTTGTGGCCGCTCGGCAACGGCGCGATGCCGCGGGCGCCGGGCGCCAAGGCGATGTCCAGGTACAGCGGCGCGACCGCGATGCCGGTGACCGGCCCGAGCGTGTCGCCAAAGCGGCCCGCGATCACGCGCACACGCATGCCGGCGCCCGCGTCGACCTCGGGGATGCGCTCGGGCGCGATGTCCTGGTAGCGCGGCGCGGTCATCTTGTCGCGCGCGGGCAGGTTCACCCACAACTGGAAACCGGCCATGCGGCCGTGTTCCTGTTCGGGCATTTCCGAGTGCACGATGCCGCGGCCGGCGGTCATCCATTGCACGCCGCCGGGCACGAGCAGGCCGCTGTTGCCATGGTTGTCGCCGTGGCGCATGCGCCCGGCCAGCATGTAGGTGACGGTCTCGAAACCGCGATGCGGATGGTCGGGAAACCCCGCGATGTAGTCGACCGCCTCGTCCGAGCCAAACTCGTCCAGCAGCAGGAACGGGTCGAGCATGTCCAGCTCGCGCTGGCCGATCACGCGCGTGAGCTTGACGCCCGCGCCGTCGGAAGTGGCTGTGCCGCACACCACGCGCGCGACGCGGCGGCTGGTCGTGGACTGGCTCATGCGGATGGCTCCAGGCAGCTGTGATGCGCCCGAACATGGGCGTGGCCACGGATCGGCACAAGCGCCGCGCGGTGAACGCTGCGTTGCCGCGCATGTGCGCGGGCCGCGACCGACCCGGCCTGGCCGACTCCGGCGGCCTGCAGCCCTCGGCCCGTCAATGCACCCAGCGTCCGCCACGGCGGCGCGGCGGCGCGGGCGCGGCCTCGCCGTGTCGCGCGAAGTCGCCCTCGTCGAGCGGGTGCGCGCGCCAGTACTCGGCGACCGCACCGACCGCGACCGGGATCTGGGCCAGGCATTCGTCGTAATCGTCATCGCCGAGCGGCGCGAAATCGCCATCGCTTTCGAACACGCCATCGTCGATCGCGAGCGCGATGATCGGCGACAACAGCTCCATGAGCTGCGAGTCGTGGCCGAGCCGGCCTTCCCACGACGGCGCGCGCAGGTCGATGCCACGCGAAAAGCCTTCGCACCAGCCGCGCGCGGTGAACACCGGCGGCGCGCCCTCCTCGCCATCGAGCTCGCCCAGAATCGGCTCGTAGCTGCCGGTCTCGAGCTCGGGCGTGATCGCATCGTTGAGGCGCGCGAGCAGCGTGAGCACGCGCTCGCCTTCCTCGGCGTCGGCAAACGGCGCGTGCAGGATCTCGGGCAGCCACTCCTCGGGCTTGGCCGGCGCGGGGCCGATCGCCAGCGCGGTCAGGAAGCCGTGCACGCCGTCGAGCAGCATGTCCTCCTCGCCCGCATGCGCGCGCAGGAAGTGGTCGAGCTCCTCGAGCTCGGAATCGTCGGGCGATGCAAGCCAGTCAGACATCATCGGCTAGTTCCAGCAAGGCAGGCGTGTGGTCGGAAGCGCGCTCCCAGCCGCGCGGTTCGCGGTCGATGCTGGCGGCGCGGCAGCGTAAACGTAGCGCCTGCGACACCAGAATCAAGTCGATGCGCAAGCCAAGGTTGCGCCGGAACGCGGCCTGGCGGTAGTCCCACCACGAATAGTGGCCGCCGTCGGCATGGAACAGGCGGAAGCTGTCGGCCAGGCCGAGGTCGCACATGCGCGCGAGCGCGGCGCGCTCGGGCTGAGAACACAGGATCTGCCCCTGCCATGCCACCGGATCATGCACGTCGCGGTCGTCGGGTGCGATGTTGAAGTCGCCCAGCACCACCAGTTGCGGGTAACGCCGCAGTTCCCCGCGCAGGTACGCGGTCACGCGCTCGAGCCAGTCGAGCTTGTAGGCGTACTTGTCGCTGTCCACCGCCTGGCCGTTGACCACGTACAGGTTGACGATGCGCACGCCACCCACGGTGGCCGCGAGCACGCGCCGCTGCGGATCATCGAAGCCGGGAATGCCCGCCTGCACCTCGCCCGGCTCGTCGCGCGCGAGGATCGCCACGCCGTTGTAGGTCTTCTGCCCCGAATACACGCTGCGGTAACCCGCCGCGGCCAGCTCGGCCACCGGAAACTTGCCGTCCTCGAGCTTGGTTTCCTGCAACGCCAGCACATCGGGCTGCGCCAGCGCGCACCACTGCTGCACATGCGCCAAGCGCACCTTGAGCGAATTGACGTTCCAGGTGGCGATTCTCATGATCGCGATATCCAGTTGATTTTATTGGATTTCGTGTCAGATAGCTGGTTCTGATACCCCCACCAGTACCCCCAGATCGATTCGGTAGGGCGAATGTCCACAACGGACAACGAAATTTGTCCACTTACATCTCCGCCCATGTGCATCCATCGTACTCCAAGCGACACCACGACAGACCCGGAGGGTATGACCTGCCCCCCGTTTTCAGTGCCAGTCCGGCTTCAGTAGAGTCCGCCAACCCAGCGAGGGCGGACATGAAGAAGCGGTTCACCGAAGAACTGATCCCCGCGATATCGTTGAAAAACTGGAGTCCGGGTTCGACCGCCTCTCCGTTGCCTACGGTTTGAGCCACAATGCGGCGAACATTGGAAGCGTGATGCGCAGTGCAACGCTGGATCCGGTGATGCCTAGAGAGCGACTTGAAGACAAGCACCGGGATGATGACCGGTGAAGGTTCCGCGATTGACCAACTGTCCTGTTAAGCGTATAAGGCTCATAAATAAGCCGTTACATGGATAACGGATCATGTATGAGCTATGCGTCGGAAAGAAGCTGACTTTGCCACCCCTGCGGTCATTAAGGCCGCAGCGCATCTTGGCGACCTGGTCCGTCAGGCTCGCTTGGCGCGGTCGTGGACGCAGCAGGGCTTGTCCGAGCGCGCGCGCATCAGCCTGGCCACGCTCAAGCGCCTAGAAGGTGGCGCGGTCGAGGTCTCGCTGGGTGGCTGGCTGGCGGTGTTCGAGAGCTTGGGCCTGTTGCCCCTGTTCAGCGCACTGCGAGATCCCGCGTCCGCCGCCTTGCTGGACAGCACCAAGGCCAAGCGCGTGCGCTCCGGCAAGCGCGATGACCTGGACTTCTGAGCATGGTCGAGCGCACCGTCTTCATCCACCTGCCCGGCGAGACGGAGGCCGTCCCGGCCGGGCGCCTGACGATGATCGAGCAGGGATTGCAGGTACAAGCCTCGACCTTTGCCTATGGCCGCCGGTACGTGACGCGCACTAATGCCTTGGCGGTCGATCCGATTGCGCTAGCGCTAGTGGGGCGAAACGACGAGGAGCGCGTGCCCGCAGGCGGACTGGCCATGTTTGGCGCGCTGCGCGATGCGGCGCCCGATGCCTGGGGTCGCCGCGTCATCGAAAACCGGCTGCGGGCGCCGCCTAATGGTCTGCCGGAGTCCGTCTATCTGGACCACGCCGGGCCGCATCGTGCCGGCGCGCTGGACGTGCGCGAGTCGCCGACCAGCCCCCCAGCGGGCGGTGCGCTGCCTTCGGTCGTCGACCTGCGCCATCTGCTGGATGTCGCGGCGCGGGTCGAGGAAGGCGAGCCGGTGCCGGCACACTTGGAGGTCTTCTTCGCCGGCGGCCCTTCCGTGGGCGGCGCACGGCCGAAGGCGGTGGTGACGGTCGATGGTGGGGAGTGGATCGCCAAGTTCCCGGCTAGGAACGATCCGTTCAACGTGCCCATCGTCGAGCGCGCCACCCTGGAGCTGGCACGCGAGGCGGGCCTGGTTGTGCCGCGCACGCGCATGGAGACGCTGGCGGACGGGCGGCAGGTGATGCTGATCGAGCGATTCGACCGCGAGCCGCTGGTCGGCGGCATGGGGCGTCGGCATATGGTCAGCGCGCTCACGCTGCTGGCCTTGCATGAGCAGGATTCGCCGGATTCCAGCTATGCGGCGATCGCCGACGCGATGGGCGTGCATGGGGTGAGTGGCCAGATCGCGTCTGATCGAAATGAGCTGTTTGCGCGAATGGTGTTTAACATCCTTGTGTCCAATGATGACGATCATCTGCGCAACCACGCCTTCCTCTTCGATGCGGAAGGCGATGGCTGGCGGCTGAGCCCGCTGTACGACGTGGTTCCCAAGCCGCAGCTGGCGCAGGAGCGCATGCTGCACCTGTCGATCGGGCCGCAGGGCCGGCGGGCACGCCTGGACAATGCCTTGGCCGGTGCAGGGCGGTTCGGTTTGCTGCCGCCGGATGCGGCACGGATCATCGATCGCATCGTGCGCGCCGTGCGCAGTTGGCGCGACATCTTCGAGGGCTTGGGCGTGCCGGTGCGGGAGTGCGATCGGGTGGCAAGCGCCTTCCGACGCGCGGCCGATATCGGTATGCGAGACGTGGATCGGCAACTCTGATGGGTGCCTTGGGGGCAAGGGGACCGGAATGCAGCCATTGATCGTCGCCGAACAGGTACGCCAGGGAGTCGCGGATTTCCTGGCCACGACCTTCCCGGCAACTACGCCCGGGTTCGAGACCCTGATGGCGGATTTCCTCGCCATGCCCGGCAAGCTGGCACAGGGCCCGTATGTCAGCATCGGCCTGCCGTTCCGCAAGTACGCCGGCAAGCCGGTGTTCGACTGGCTGGGGTCCGGCTTCGTCCCGCATGCGCATCAGGCGCGCGCCTTCGAACGGCTGGTGGGTGACGAACCGAAGTCAACGCTAATCGCGACAGGCACGATGACCGCTCTTCCGGCTCCAACCCCTGAAAGATCAAGAGCTCAGAGCCGGGCTGTTACACCACGTCTGGGGACGCCACCGGTGCAGCATGCGCTCCTGCGCCACTTGCGGTCTGGGAACCACGTCGTACAGCGGGCTCAGCCGCCAGCCATCGTCTGCCGCATCGAAGAGGAAGGGTCCTTCCTGCCTCGCCGGCCGAAGGGCGCAGTGGACTGGCGGAGCCCGGCGAGCCGCCAGGCCCGAGTAGGGTCAGCGCCTTTGCAGGTCAGCAATGAACGCCTGAGTGTCGTCCGGGCTGACGATGACATCGTACGCGCCGGTTGTGGGAACGAGCACGGCTTGCCCGGCGGTTTGCAGCACGAACACCTTTCGCCCGCCGCGCGGCTGGAACCAGCCGAGCAAGAACCCAGGCAATCCCACCCCGTTGATTCGGATGCCGAGCGCCTTGCTCAACTCTGCCGGGCCTAACGTCTCGATCGCATCGCCGCGGATGACGGATCGTGCGATCTTTTCCTTGTAGAGTCCCCCACCGATCGTCAGCTGCGTCTCGTCCGTGGCGATCTTTACCACCGCCAATTGAGCGAGCAGAAAAATCGTGAGCGGAAGCGTCAGCAGCCCGATCACCACCGGAATCTTGAAGCTGACGCTTCCCGTGGCCAAATGCAGCGCCAGAAGAACGATCGCAACCGGCAATACCGAAACCAAAATGACGATGAATAAAATCGGCTTGAGGTTGAATGATGAGATGGCGTGTATCGTCGCGCTCATGATTACCTAACCTGGCGAATTCAAGCAACACTGTCGGTATGCCGCCGTGCATTGATACGTCGTTAGGATCGTCAGCGTGTGCGGAAACGAACCTTCCATTAGAGTATCGAATGCATCCATCACCCCTCCCATATAAAGACGTCAAACATGAGCAGACAAACGATATCGCTCGGGTGTTTAGATGCCTGGTGAAGGCGCTAAGCGGCGGCTTCAGGAGGCATATCCGTGGCTACCCATGAATGACTGCGGAATAAGTTTAGTACTGCGCTCGAATATCGGTGTCAATAGGGGCCTGTTCATTCTGAGAACTGGTTCCCGCCGATCCGGTGGCGTCGCTGCTACGCCACTGCCATGTGACCTCTGCCAGTAACGGGATCCGCATCAGCATGTCTACGCAACGTTACTCTGTCGCACCCCATCCCATCGAGACCCTCCTCGCGTGGGTGAAGTCCGGCGAAGTGGCCATCCCGGAAATCCAGCGTCCGTTCGTGTGGGATGCAACCAAGGTTCGCAACCTGCTCGATTCGCTCTATCAGGGCTACCCTGTCGGTTACCTCATCGCGTGGCGAAACCCAACCATCCGGCTCAAGGATGGGAGCCTCGCGGCGGGCAAGCGCATCCTGATTGACGGGCAGCAGCGGGTAACCGCGCTGATGGCTGCGCTGCTCGGGCGCGAGGTACTGACCCGCAACTATGAGACGGTTCGCATCCGCATCGCATTCAATCCGCAGGAAGAACGCTTCGAGGTGGCCAATCCGGCGATTGCCAAGGACGCTGCGTGGATCAGCGACGTGGCCGACGTGTTCGCGCCAAGTACGAGTGTGTTTCGGCTCGTGACGGAGTACTGCGAGCGCAATTCGCAGACTTCGCGTGACCAAGTGTTTGCGACGATCGAGCGCCTGCGCAAGATCGTCAACAATCATGTGGGCGTCATCGAGCTCGCCGAAGATTTGGATATCGAGACGGTTACCGAGATCTTCATACGCGTGAATTCAGCCGGAGCCGAGCTGTCGCAGGCAGATTTCGCGATGTCCAAGATCGCGGTCAACGAGAATCACGGTGGCAACCTGTTGCGCAAGGCCATCGACTACTTCTGCCATCTGGCAGCGGCACCCGAGTTCCTCAGCCGCATCGAGAAGATCGATCCGGCCTTCGCTGCATCCGAGTTCTTCCAGCAGATGCGCTGGCTCAAAGACGTCAACGACGACATCTACGACCCAACCTATACCGACATGTTGCGCGTCGCATTCACCTCGGAGTTCAGTCGCGGCAAGCTGCAGGATCTGGTGGCCCTGCTGTCTGGCCGCAACTTCGAAACCAAACAATTCGAGGAGACGATTGCCGAAGAGTCCTTCGGCAAGCTCAAGCGCGGAGTGTTGGCCTTCATCAACAAGACCCACTTCGACCGCATCACGATGATCCTGAGGTCGGCCGGCTTTGTGACCAGCAGCCTGATTCGTGGGCGCAATGTCGTCAATTTTGCCTACATCCTCTATCTGCGCGGCCGTGCCGAGTCGATGCCCGCGGCCGACCTCGAACAGCTCGTGCGCCGATGGTATGCAATGTCGATCCTGCGCCGCCGCTATACCGGCTCGCCTGAGACGATGTTTGATTTCGACATTCGCCAGATCGAGGCGCGCGGCCTCGCAGACTACACGCGTTCCGTTATCGACAACGAGCTGCCAGACAGCTTCTGGACGGGAATGCTGCCGCAGCTGCTGGACACTTCATCGTCCAGCAGCCCGTACTTCATGGCTTACCAGGCCGCCCAGGTGAAGCTTGGCGACAAGGGTTTCCTGTCGCGTGACATCACGGTGCACGATCTGCTGATGAACCGCAGCGACGTCCACCATGTCTACCCGCAGAAGCATCTGAAAGGACTCGGGCTGCCGAGGGGCCGCTACAACCAGATCGCCAACTTCGTGCTTGCGCAGAGCGAAATCAACATTGCAATCGGGGCGCGCGCGCCGGAAGTCTATTTCGCCGAGATCGCCGCGCAGGTCAATGGCGGCGCGCGTCGTTACGGCGGCATTGTCGAGCCGGCCGGCCTGCGCGCAAACCTGCACATGAATTGCATCCCGGAAACGCTGCTGGATGGCCAAGTGCCGGACTACGACGATTTCCTCGAGCAACGCCGCGTCCTCATGGCACTCAAGATCAAGCGCTGGTTCGAGTTGTTGTGAGTGCGCCGCGCGGCGCACGTCAGGGCAGGCGGATGCCGGACCGGATCACTACCTGGTGGGTGCCGGGTTCGCGCATCCACACGTAGGCGATCGACTCGTAGGGCAGGCACAGGGTGTGGCGTGCGGAGCGGCCGCAGAAATGGTCGCTGCCGACCGTGTCGACGCTGACGTCGAGCGGGCGGTCGGCGACCAGCTTGACATGCTGGCCTTGCAGCGACGCGAACAGCGCCTGCAGGTCGGCGCGGGCGGCGGGCGGGGGCGGCGCGGCGACGCTGGCACCGGCCAGCGTGGCGAAGAGGGTGAGGGCGATCGGGCGCATGGCAACCTCGGCGGCGGGGCCTCCACCGTAGCGCCCGCGCCAAGGCGCGGCAACATCGCGCGCGAGCGCCGGCCGGCGCCCGCGCTTCGCGCACGGCCAGGCTTGACTCTGGACCATGCTCCAGGGTTTAGGCTAGAGGCCTGTCCATGCGGGAGCAGCGCGATGAGCGCTTACACGATCGGCAAGGTTGCGCGCGAGGCCGGAGTCGCGATCGACACCGTGCGCTACTACGAACGGCGCGCATTGTTGCCGCCACCGGCACGGCGGCTGTCGGGCTATCGCGAGTACGCGGCGGAAGACGTGCGGCGCCTGCGCTTCATCCGCCGCGCCAAGGCGCTCGGCTTTGCGCTCGAGGACATCCGCGCCTTGCTGGACCTGTCGGCCGACCACGAACGCGGCGTGCGCGGGCTGCACGCGCGCGCGCAGGCCCGCCTCGCCGACGTCGAGGCGCGCATCACGCAACTGCAGAAGATGCGGCGCGGCCTGCGCCGGCTCGTCGATGCCTGCCCCGGCAGTGGCACGCTCGACCATTGCCCGATCCTGGCCGCGCTCGACGGCAAGGACCAGCCATGAACCACGACCACGCCAACCACGCGGCGCGCTGCTGCGGCACGCATGCCGCCACCTCGGCTACCGCTACGCCGAGTAGCGCGCGCGATCCGGTGTGCGGCATGCGCGTGGACCCGGCCACGGCCCCGTTCAATGCCGAACACGACGGCCAGCGCTGGTACTTCTGCAACGCGCGCTGCCGCGAGCGCTTCCTCGCCGACCCGGCGCGCTACACCGGCGCTGCGCCGGCACCGGCGGCACCGCTGCCCGCGGGCACGCTCTACACCTGCCCGATGCATCCGGAGATCGAGCAGGTCGGCCCCGGCAGTTGCCCCAAGTGCGGCATGGCGCTGGAGCCGAAGGATTTCAGCGCGGGCGAGGACGATGGCGAGCTGCGCGCGGTGCGGCGCAAGAGCCTGGTCGCGGCGGCGTTCGCGCTGCCGCTGCTGCTGGTGGCGATGCTGCCGCACCTGGGCCTGTGGCATCCCTCGCCCGCGCTCGCACGCGCGCTGCGCGTCGCCGAATTGTTGCTGTCGGCACCGCTGGTACTGTGGGCCGGCGTCGACTACTACCGCCGCGGCTGGCTCGGCGTGCGCAACCGCTCGCCCAACATGTACACACTGATCGGCACCGGCGTGATCGTGGCGTTCGGCTACAGCCTCGTGGCGATGTTCGCGCCGGGCTGGTTCCCGCCCGCGATGCGCGATGCGCATGGCGCGGTCGGCGTGTACTTCGAGGCGGCCGGCGTCATCGTGGCGCTGGCCCTGCTCGGCGAGTGGCTGGAACTGCGCGCGCGCGGCAAGACCTCGGCGGCATTGCGGCGCCTGCTCGACCTCGCCCCGCCGCTCGCGCATCGCCTCGATGCAGCCGGCCGCGAGGCCGACGTCGCGCTCGACCAGGTCGGCATCGGCGACCTGCTGCGCGTGCGCCCGGGCGAGCGCATCCCTGTCGACGGCAGCGTCACCGACGGCAGCAGCAGCGTCGACGAGTCGATGCTCAGCGGCGAACCGATCCCGGTGGAGAAGCAGTCCGGCGACCGCCTCGTCGGCGGCACGCTCAACGGCCGTGGCAGCCTGCTCATGCGCGCCGAGCGCGTGGGCCGCGACACCGTGCTCGCGCGCATCGTCGAACTGGTCGCGAGCGCGCAGCGCAGCAAGGCGCCGTTGCAGCGATTGGCCGATCGCGTGTCGGCCTGGTTCGTGCCCGCAGTGGTGGCAGTGGCGGTGCTCACCTTTTTGCTGTGGTGGTGGCTGGGCCCCGAACCGCGACTGGCCTACGCGGTGGTCAATGCGGTGGCGGTGCTCATCATCGCCTGCCCGTGCGCACTCGGCCTGGCCACGCCGATCTCGATCATGGTGGCGAGCGGGCGCGGCGCCGAGCATGGCGTGCTGTTCCGCGATGCGGCCGCGATCGAGCGCCTCGCCCATGTCGACACGCTGGTGCTGGACAAGACCGGCACGCTCACCGAAGGGCGGCCGCGTCTGACCGACGTGGTCGCCGCGCCCGGCTTTGCGCAGGAGCAGGTGCTGGGCTGGGCCGCGAGCATCGAGGCGGTGAGCGAGCATCCGCTCGCGCATGCGGTGCTCGAGGCCGCGAGCGCGCGCGGCATCACGCCGCGGCCGGTGGGCGGGTTCGCCGCCGAAGTCGGTCGCGGCGTGCGCGGCGAGGTCGAGGGCCGCCGTATCGCGCTCGGCAACGCCGCGCTGATGCAGGCGCTGGGCGTCGCGCCCGCGGCGCTGGATGCGCTGGCCGCACCGCTGCAGGCGGCCGCGCGTTCGCTCATGTTCGTCGCGGTCGATGGCGAACTGGCCGGCGTGCTCGGCGCGCAGGACCCGCTCAAGGCCGGGGCGCGCGAGGCGCTGGCCGCGCTGCGCGCGCGCGGCGTGCGGCTGGTGATGCTCAGCGGCGACCATGCCGCGAGCGCGAATGCGGTCGGCGCCGCGCTCGGCATCGACGAGGTGCATGCGGGGCAATCGCCCGCGGACAAGGCCGCCTGGGTGCAGGCCGCGCGCGCGGCCGGCCGCCGCGTGGCCATGGCCGGCGACGGTATCAACGACGCGCCCGCGCTGGCCTCGGCCGATGTCGGCATCGCGATGGGCAACGGCACCGACGTGGCGATGGAAAGCGCGCAGGTGACGCTGGTGAAGGGCGAACTGGGCGGCATCGTGCGCGCGCTCGGGCTGGCCCATGCCACGGTGCGCAACATCCACCAGAACCTCGCGTTCGCGTTCCTCTACAACAGCCTCGGCGTGCCGATCGCGGCCGGCGTGGCGTGGCCGTTCACGGGCTGGCTGCTCAGCCCGATGGTGGCGGCGCTGGCGATGAGCCTGAGTTCGGTGTCGGTGATCAGCAACGCGCTGCGCCTGCGCCGCACGCCGTTGTGACGCGGATGCGCCCGTGCGGAACGTGCCCGCCGCTGGTGCGGGCGCGACCGCGTCGGCTACGCTCGCGGTCTTGATCGGGAGACGCCCGCGATGATCGACCTGCGCAGCGATACCGTGACCCAGCCCACCGCGGCGATGCGGGCCGCGATGGCGGCCGCAGCGGTGGGCGACGACGTGTACGGCGAGGATCCGACCGTGAACGCGTTGCAGCAGCGGTTGGCGGCCGAGCTCGGGTTCGAGGCTGGCCTGTTCGTCAGCAGTGGCACGCAGGGCAATCTGTGCGCCCTGCTCGCGCACTGCCAGCGCGGTGACGAGTACCTGGTGGGCATGGACGCGCACACCTACAAGTTCGAAGCGGGCGGCGCTGCGGTACTGGGTTCGATCCAGCCGCAGCCCATCGTGCAGGACGATGACGGCAGCCTGCCGCTGGACGCGCTCGAACGTGCGCGCAAGATCGACGATATGCACTTCGCACGCACGCGCCTGCTCGCACTCGAGAACACCTGGCACGGTCGCGTGCTGCCGCAGGACTACGTGGTCGCGGCGAGCCGATGGGCGCGCGCGCACGGGCTGGGCATGCATCTGGACGGCGCCCGCCTGTTCAATGCCGCGGTGGCGAGCGGCTGCAGTGCGCGCGAATTGGCGGCGCCGTTCGACACCGTGTCGGTGTGCCTGTCCAAGGGCTTGGGCGCGCCGGCAGGCTCGGTGCTGCTGGGCAGCCGCGTGCTCATCGACGCCGCGCGGCGCTGGCGCAAGATGCTCGGTGGTGGCATGCGCCAGGCCGGGGTGCTGGCCGCGGCGGGACTGCATGCACTCGATCACCATCGGGCACGCCTGGTGCAGGACCACGCGCGCGCGGCGCAGCTCGCGGCCGGGCTTGCCGACATCGACGGCATCCGCGTCACCGCGCACCACACCAACATGGTGTTCATCGAGGTCGCCCGGGAGCGCCTGCAGACGCTGGCCGCGCATCTGCACGCGCACGGCGTGCGCGCAAGCATCGGTTACCTGCCGACGGTACGGCTGGTCACGCATCTGGACATCGATGATGCCGCGATCGCGCACACGTTGGCCGCATTCCGGGCATTTGCCTGAGGCAAACCACGGAGCCCGGCGCGTCTTCGGCGCCGTCTCGCCAGCGCGCGCTGCGATCGTTCACGGCCCGAGCCCCGGGCTGGTACGCAACCGGCTCTCAGAAGCTTGATCCGGGCTCGCGCAGGAACGCCAGTTCGGCCTCGGTCGACACACGACCGAGCGCGGCATTGCGGTGCGGATAGCGCCCGAAGCGGTCGATGATCGCCTTGTGGCGCAGCTCGAAGTCGAGGTTGTCGCGCAAGCCGAGCCGCTCGAACAGCCCCACCGCCACCGCGTGGATGCGCGCCGATTCGCTGTGCATGTAGGGCAGGTACAGGAACAGCCGCCGCGCCGGCGGCAGGGCCTGGTCGTGGCTGGCCGCGACCGCTTCCTGGGCGAGCGCAAGCGCCATCGGATCGGCCGCGAACGCGCGCGCGCTGCCGCGATGGATGTTGCGCGAGAACTGATCGAGCACGATCACCTCGGCCAGTCGACCAGACGCGTCGGCGCGCCACGGATACAGTTCGCCCTGCACTGCGGCCTCGTGCAGCGCGCCGAAGCGCTCGCGCAGGGCGGCGTCGAAGGCGGCATCGACGCGCCACCACTGCGCGGGTTCGACCTGTTCGAACCAGAACGCGAGCACGGTGGCGGGGGTGGCGCTGCTCATGTGGCCATCACCTGCGCGATCAGGCGTCGAGGTCGGGAATGAGGCGGCTCTCCAGCCACGCGATCATGTCCTTGAGCTTGAGCTTGCGCTTCTTCATGCGCGTGAGCTGCAACTCGTCGCAGCCGGGATCGGCGCGCAGGCGTGCGATCGCATCGTCGAGGTCGCGATGCTCGATCCTGAGTTCGGTGAGTTTGCGCACGAGCGCGGCGGGATCGTCGGAGAGCATGGCCGTGCGCGCAGTCTAGCAAGGTGCGGCCGCGGCGATGCGACCACGGCCAGGCGGCGCGCGGCCGAACCGCGCCCGCGTCAGTGGCCGCGCGCGACCTGCGTCACGTGCTCGGGGGTGAAGCCGAAGAACTCGAACAGCTGCGCCGCCGGCGCCGATTCCCCGAAGCGGTCGAGGCCGACCACGGCGCCATCGCTGCCGACATACTTCCACCACAGCGCAGTGCAGCCGGCTTCGATCGCCACCTTGCGCACGCCGGCGGGCAGCACTTGCTCGCGCCAGGCCGCGTCCTGGCGGTCGAAGGTGGTGGTGGAGGGCATCGACACCACGCGCGTGGCGAGGCCCTGCGCATCGAGCAGTTGCTTGGCCGCGAGCGCGAGCGCGACTTCCGAGCCGGTGGCGATGAGGATGCGCTGCGGCGCGCCCGCGGCATCGGCCAGCACGTAGCCGCCGCGCGCGATGGCCTCGATCTGGGCGACGCTGCGCGCCACGAACGGCAGGTTCTGCCGCGACAGCGCCAGCGCGGTCGGCGCGTCGGCGCGTTCCAGCGCCAGCTGCCATGCCACCGCGGTCTCCACCGTATCGCAGGGGCGCCACACTTCCAGCCCCGGGATCAGGCGCAGCGACGACACCTGCTCGACCGCCTGGTGGGTCGGCCCGTCCTCGCCCAGCCCGATCGAGTCGTGGGTGAACACGTGGATCACACGCTGGCGCATGAGCGCGCCGATACGGATCGCATTGCGGCTGTAGTCGCTGAAGGTGAGGAAGGTGCCGCCGAAGGGAATGTAGCCACGGTGCAGCGCGATGCCGTTCATGATCGCGGCCATGCCGAACTCGCGCACGCCGTAGCTGATGTGGCGCCCGGTGCCGCCGCCGAGCAGCGACTTGGCGCCCTTCCAGTTGGTGAGGTTGGAGCCGGTGAGGTCGGCCGAGCCGCCGAGCATCTCGGGCAGTGCGGGCGCGAAGGCCTCGATCGCGAACTGGCTGGCCTTGCGCGTGGCCACGGTCTCGGCCTTGGCGTTGGCGTCGGCGACGAGCCTGGCCGCGAGCGCAGCGAAATCGGCCGGCAGCGTGCCGGCCATGCGCCGCTCGAACTCGGCGGCGGCGGCGGCATCGGCGGCGCGATAGGCGGCGAAGCGCTCGTTCCACCGGGCTTCGTGCTGCGCGCCGGCGCCGCGCGCGTCCCAGGCCGCGTAGAGGTCGGCCGGAATCTCGAACGGGCCGTAGTCCCAGCCCAGCGCCTTGCGCGTGGCGGCCAGTTCCTCGGCGCCGAGCGCCTCGCCGTGCACCTTGGCCGTGCCCGCGCGATTGGGCGCGCCGCGGCCGATCGTGGTGCGGCAGATGATGAAGCTGGGCTGGGTGGTGTTGGCCTTGGCCTGCACGATCGCGGCGTCGACGGCATCGACGTCATGGCCATCGACCGGACCGATCACCTGCCAGCCGTAGGCGCGGAAGCGCGCCGCGGTGTCGTCGGTGAACCAGCCGCGCACGTCGCCGTCGATGGAGATGCCGTTGTCGTCGTACAGCGCGATGAGCTTGCCCAGCTGCCAGGTGCCGGCCAGCGCGCAGGCCTCGTGCGAGATGCCTTCCATGAGGCAGCCGTCGCCGAGGAAGGCCCAAGTGTGATGATCGACGATCGTGGCGCCGTCGCGATTGAACTCGGCCGCGAGCAGCTTCTCGGCCAGCGCCATGCCGACCGCGTTGGCGATGCCCTGGCCGAGCGGTCCGGTGGTGGTTTCCACGCCGGGCGCGACACCGACCTCAGGATGGCCCGGCGTCTTGGAATGGAGCTGGCGGAAGTTGCGGATCTCGTCGAGCGACAGCTCGTAGCCGCTCAGGTGCAGCAGCGCATACAGCAACATCGAGCCGTGGCCGTTGGACAGCACGAAACGGTCGCGGTCGGCCCAGTGCGGGTTGGCCGGGTTGTGGCGCAGGTGGCGCGTCCACAGTGCGACCGCGATCTCGGCCATGCCCATCGGCATGCCCGGATGGCCCGACTTGGCCTTTTCGATCGCATCGGCCGCGAGGAAACGGATCGCGTTGGCCATGCGGGCCGTGGCGGTGGTGGACACAGGACTCATGGGCGCGCTCCGGTCGACGCGACCGGGGCGAGGGCCGCGCGGGAAGGATGGGGAGTGGTGCACGGGCGCAGCGCGCCGCGACGCAGGCGGATTTTGCCGCAACCGCGCGGGCGGCGAAAGCGCGCCGCGCCGCGCCCGGCCCGGTGCGCGGCGCCATGCGCGCTAGAATCACCGGTCCCGTCCGACCGCCACGCCCCGCGCGAGCACCCGTCCAGTCCGAATCCGCATGCACGCCCTCGCCGACCGCAAGCAAGCCCACGAAGCCAACCGCCTGGCCAAACGCCTGCGCCACCAGGTCGGCCAGGCCATCGCCGACTTCAACATGATCGAGGACGGCGACCGCGTGATGGTGTGCCTGTCGGGCGGCAAGGACTCGTACACGCTGCTCGACATCCTGCGCAAGCTGCAGGCGCGCGCGCCGGTGCGCTTCGAGCTGTTCGCGGTGCACCTGGACCAGAAGCAGCCCGGTTACGACCCGACCATCCTGCCCGCCTACCTGCGCGGCATCGGCATGCCGTTCGAGATCCTCGAACAGGACACCTACAGCGTGGTCAAGCGCGTGATCCCCGAGGGCAAGACCCAGTGCAGCCTGTGTTCGCGCCTGCGCCGCGGCTCGCTCTACACCTATGCGGCCGAGCGCGGCTTCACCAAGATCGCGCTCGGCCACCATCGCAACGACATCGTCGAGACGCTGTTCCTCAACCTGTTCCATCAGGCCACGCTCAAGGCGATGCCGCCCAAGCTGCGCTCGGACGACGGCCGCAACGTGCTGATCCGCCCGCTCGCCTATTGCGCCGAGCACGACATCGCCGAGTACGCGCATGCGCAGGGCTTTCCGATCATGCCGTGCAACCTGTGCGGCTCGCAGGAAAACATGCAGCGCAAGACCATCAAGGCGATGCTGGCCGAATGGGACGCAACGTTCCCCGGCCGCATCGAGACCATCTTCCGCGCGATCGGCAACGTCGCGCCCTCGCAACTGGCCGACCGCAACCTGTTCGACTTCGCCGGCCTGGGCGCCGGCGCGGGCGCGCGCGCCGACGCGCATGCCTGGCTCGCGGGCGAGCCCGCGCGCGAGGACGGGCCCTCCGCCTGAACCCCGGTCGCAGCACCTGCGACGCGCATGCGCTGCACTGCGGGTCGCGGCCGGCAGCGCGCACTTGCCGCAGCGACTTCCCTTCCTGGTTTTTTCATCGCCGGTTTCCGCCATGTTCTTTCGCAATCTCACCCTGTTTCGTTTTCCGGCCAGCGTCAGCCGCGCGCTGGAATCGCTCGACGAGGATCTGGCGCAGCAGCGACTGCGCGAATGCGGGCCGCTGGAGCTGGCCACGCGCGGCTTCGTCTCGCCCTACGGCCGCAACCACGACGCGCTCGTGCATCGCAGCGGCGCGCACGCGCTGGTGACGGTGGGCAGCGAGGAACGTCTGCTGCCGGCGGTGGTGGTCGCCGAGGAACTGGCGGCGCGCATCGATGCGATCAACGCCAAGCAGGGCCGCCGTCCCGGTGCGCGGGAGCGCAAGCGGCTCAAGGAAGAGGTGATCTCGGAACTGCTGCCGCGCGCGTTCGTGCGCCCGTCGCGCCTGCACGCCTATCTCGACGGCAAGGACGGCTGGTGCGTGATCGACAGCGCCAGCCGCAAGGCGGCCGAGGACGTGGTGAGCGCGCTGCGCGATGCGCTGGGGCGTTTTCCGGCCACGCCGATGAGCTCGACCGAATCGCCGCGCACGCTCATGACCCGGTGGCTCGCCGACGGCCGCCTGCCGCAGGGACTCACGCTGGGCGACGAGATCGAGCTGCGCGACCCCGCCGAGGCCGGCGCCGTGGTGCGCTGCCGGCGCCAGGAGCTTGAATCGGACGAGATCCGGGAGCATCTGAAGTCCGGCAAGCAGGTGTTCCAGCTCGGCCTGAACTTCGACGAACGCATCGGATTCGTGCTTGGCGAGGATCTGGTTGTACGCAAATTACGTTTTTTTGACGTAGTTACCGACACGTTGGACGAAGATAGCGCAGAGTCAGCCGAGGCCGAGCTCGCCGCGACCTTCGCCTTAATGAGCCTGGAACTGAACCGGCTGCTCGAACATCTGCAACAATGGTTTGGCATACCCCGACCGGGTGAATCCGACTGACGGAACCGGTGCGGCGGCGGAGAAAGACACGTGGACAGCGCGCAGAACTACCTCGAACTCGACATCGCCGGCGGCGAGACGATCAAGGTGCTGCGCAAGAGCCATCCGCAGGCCCGTCGCCTGCGCCTGACCGTCACTCCCGGTGGCGCGCGCGTGACCTATCCCGAGGGCACCCATCCGGCGCAGATCGTCGCCTTCCTGCGCCGCCATGGCGAGTGGCTCGAACGCAAGCTCGACGAGCTGAGCCTGAGCGCGGCGCCACCGCCGCTCAAGCCCGGCGCGGCCACGGTGATTCCGCTGCGCGGCGAGACCACGCGCCTGTCATGGCGCGATGGCGCCTGGCCGCGCATCGAACAGGTCGACGACCGGCTCGTGCTGACCTTGCCCGCGCCGCATGGCAAGTCGACGCTGCCCGCGGCGCGCGCGCTGCTGCGCTCGTTCCTCGAAGCGCAGATCCGCCGTGACGTCAGCCGCCATCTCGCGCGCTACTGCACCGAGCTCGGTCGCGCGCCGACCGGTGTCAAGCTGCGCCCGCTCAAGAGCCTGTGGGGCAGCCTCGACACGCGCGACCGGGTCACGCTCGACCTCGCGCTCGCATTGGCACCGCCAGCGGCGCTGCGCTACGTGACCGTGCACGAGCTGTGCCACCTGCGCATCCGCAGCCACTCGCCGCGCTTCTGGGCGCTGGTGGAAACCCTGATGCCCGACTGGCACGAGCAGCGTGACTGGCTGCGCCTCAACGGCCAGGCGCTCAAGGCCGAATTGAACCGCCTGATCCAGGCCTGAGCGCGGGTGGCCGCGAGGCCCGCGGCCGGATCTTCGGGGGCGCGTGCGCAAGCGGTGCCACACTTGGGCGGTTGCGGCGCGCTGCGCGTTGCGGATGCGGGGATGGCGATGATCGAATCGACCGGCGGCAGGTGGCGCAGCGCGAGCCGGCTGCTCGCGCTGGTGGTGGCCGCGCTGGCGGTGTGGTCGTACCTCGGCCTGATGCGCATCGATCCGCGCTGGACCCTGACCGCGCCGCGTGGCGGGCTGTTGTTGCTGGGCCTGACGCTGGCCGCCGCCAACGCGGCGGTGTGGTTCGCGGGCAGCGGCCATGCCAATGTGCGGCGGCGGATCGAGATCGGCATCGCGGGCTGGATCTGGCTCCTGGTGCAGGCGTTCGGCGGCTGGTACCTGCTGCTGCACTGGGGCGCCGACTGAGTGCGTGAGAGTCTCGTATCTCACCGAGCGGACCAGGCGCCGCACTACACGATGTGACGCGCTCATCGGTCAGGAGACCAGCGCACGTTGCCATGTCCTTGCATCGCGGGGGGGAGTGATAGGCTCGCGATGGCATGTAAGTCCCGCATGTCCATCACACAAGGAGCAAGGTCTCATGACGACACTCAGGACGACACTCGTCGCGGCCACGGTGGCTGCTGCCGCAATGTTGCTGGGATTTTTTGGATCGAGCCCTGCGCGGGCCGCGAGTGACCACATAACCGTTGAGTCGGCGCTGCAATCGGCTGCCTGCAACGGCAGCTGCATTGAGCTGCTTCGCACCCAGTCGCAGTTGTTCCTGCAAGTCCGCGATCCTGAGACCGGCCGCATCTTCAAGCTCGTGCCACTGGACCTTGGCGCGGAGGCGACCGTCGGCCCGCTGACCACTCAACCTCTCTCGCAGGGGTCCGATACCGCCAAGCGCAGTGTCGCCAATGGCGACGCAAGCGTGAAATCGGTACCGAATCCACCCATGGGTGGCACCGGGACTGTCCGCGAAACGGCACCGTTTTCGGATGACAAGGGCAACGGCGAGATCGAGATCACCTGCGTGTTCGTCGATCATCGCCTCCAGGACGTGGTCATCCAGAAGGTGTACTTCCGGTTGCGCCCCGCGTAACGCGCGGCATTCGCGCGAGTCGATCAGGCTTGCGCGGGCGCGGGCGGCACCGCGCGCAGCGCCGCCGCAACCGCGGCGGCATGCTCCAGATGCAGGTGGTGGTTGCCGGGAAGGCGCGCCACCTGCATGTCGGGCACGCGCGCGGCACGCGCATCCATCATCGCGGTGGGCAGGTAGTGGGTGGGCGGATCGGCCAGCACGAGGCACGCGGGCGCGCGGATGAGGGCCAGCATCGCCAGCACTTCTTCTTCGCTGTAGCGCTGCGGGCTGACCACGGTCAGGCGCGGATCACTCGACCATACCCAGCCGCCCGCGACCTCGCGCACACCGCGCGTGACGATCGCACGCGCTGCGGCTTCCGACAGGTCGTTGGCGGCGCACCGCGCCGCGATCGCCTGTTCCAGCGTCGCGTATACGCGCAGCGGTCGCCGCGCCGCGAACGCCGCGTGCTGGTCGAGCGCCTGGCGCAGGCGCGGCAACGCGTCATCGAGCGTGCTGGTCAGCGGGCCGAGTCCTTCGACCAGCAGCAGGCGCTCGACGCGTTCGGGGTAGATCGCCGCGAACTGGCCCGCGAGCGCGGCGCCGAGCGAGTGGCCGAGCAGGCTGGCGCGCTGCCAGCCCAGCGCATCGAGCGCGCCGCGCACATCGTCGAAGTAGTCGACGTAGTGGTACCACGCGCCCGGCGCGATGTGGCTGGACTGGCCGTGGCCACGCAGGTCGATCGCGACGAGGTGCCAGCGCTCGGCCAGCAGCGGCGCGAGCGCGGCGAAGCTGCCGGCATTGTCGAGCCAGCCATGCAGTGCGAGCAGCGGGGGCGCGGCCGGGTCGCCCCAGCGCAGGCCCGCAAGCACGCCATGGCCCAGTTCGAGCCGCAGTTCCTCAGCGACCATCGCGCAGGCGTTCCTGGCGCAGTCGTGCCGCGCGTGCCTGCGCGGCGGCCGCGGCGCCGTCCCAATCCGGTGCGAACTCGGGCCAGCCGGCGCCATTGCGCAACACCAGGTCGAGCAGTGCGGCGACGTGATCGGCACTGTCGTTGAGCGCGGGAATGTATTCGAGGCGCTCGCCGCCCGCGTGCAGGAAGCGCGCATGGTTGGTCAGCGCGATCTCTTCGAGCGTTTCCAGGCAATCCACCGCGAAGCCCGGGCACAACACCTGCACATGGCGCACGCCATCGTGTGGCAGCTCGGCCAGCAGCTCGTCGGTGTAGGGCTGCAGCCAGCGCGCGCGACCCACGCGCGACTGGAACGATACGAGCAGCGCGTCCTCGTCCAGGCCGAGCCGTTCACGCAGGCGCCGCGCGGTGGCCTGGCACTGGCAAAAGTACGGATCGCCGCGCTGCAGGTAGCTCGCCGGGGTGCCGTGGAACGACACCACGAGCCTGGCGGCGCGACCGTGGCGTTGCCAATGCGCCTCGACGCTGCGCGCGAGCGCCTCGATGTAGCGCGGCGCGACATGGTAGTCGGCGACGAAGCGCAGGTCCGGCAGCCAGCGCCAGCGCGCCAGCTCCGCACCCACCGCATCCATGACCGAGGCCGTGGTGGTGCCCGAATACTGCGGGAACAGCGGCAGCACCAGCAGCCGCCGTGCCCCGGCCTGGGCCAGTTCGCGCATCACCGCGCCGATCGCGGGCTGGCCGTAGCGCATCGCGTGGCGCACGAGGATCGGCCCGGGTCGCTGCGCCCGCAGCGCCGCCTGCAGCTTGCCGGTGAGCGCATCCATGCCCTGCGCGAGCGGCGAGCCTTGTTCGGTCCAGATACGGCGGTAGAGCTCGGCCGAGCGCGCCGGGCGCAGGCGCAGGATCACGCCGTGCAGGATCGGCCACCACGCCCACCGCGGCCACTCGACGATGCGCGGATCGGCCAGGAACTGGGCCAGATAACGGCGCACGCCACGCGTGGTGGCGGCCGCGGGCGTGCCCAGGTTGACCAGCAGCACGGCGGCCGCGGCCTGCTCGCCGTGGCGGAAGCCGGACTGTCCTAGGTAACGCGGCATCGTCGGGAAGGGTCGTGCTCGGCAAGGGAAAGGGGGCCGGCGGCAGGCCCGGCCCGGCGGGTGCTGGCAATACGCCCCGGTTTTGCTGCTAGACTGGGCCCGCGACCGCGGACCACCGTGGCGCAGACGATTACACATAACAATAACACGCCGCCATGCGCGCATTGACCTGCTACATCGCAGCAGGACTGTTCGCCGTCGCCGCACCCTCCGCGGCGCGGGCGGCCGCGCTCGCCTACGGCGAGGCCTTCGACACGCTCTACCGCATCGAGCTGCCGACCCACACCGCAAGCGAAGTCGGCGTCGCCGGCCGCTATGGCGGCCAGACCATCGCCGGCATCAGTGGTCTCACCACGATGGGCGACGGCAGCCTGCTCGCGGTGGCCAGTTCGATCAAGGCGCTCGTGCGCATCGATCCGGAAACCGGCGTGGCCACTCCGATTGGCCTGCTCGGCATCGACGGCGGCAGCGGCCAGTACGACGCGCTCGACCTGGGCATGACGGCCACTTGCGGCGGCGGGCTGTACCTGAGCTCGGGCGTGCTGCGCACGCTGTATTCGGTCGACCCCGACAGCGGCGCGGCCACGCGCATCGGCGATACCGGCGTCGCGATCAGCGGCCTGGCCGAGCGCGCGGGCGAGCTGTACGGCGCGGGCGCCAAGGGCGACCACGCCCTGTACCGCATCAACCCGCGCTCGGGCGCCGCGACCAAGATCGGCGATTTCGGGCCGCAAGCCAGCAAGTGGATCAATTCGGTCGCATTGAGCTTCGATGAGCACGGCACACTGTGGGCCGCGCTCAACTACGTGCCGCCGCAAGGCGACAACACCCCGCTCGAGGACTGGAGCGACCTGGCCACGATCGACCCGGCCACGGGCAGGTTGCACATGGTCGGCGCGCTCACCGGGCCGGAGTCGTTGCGCAAGGTGGGCATGAAGGGCTTCACGGTCGGCCCCGCCCCGTGCACCAACCCGCTCGGCTCACTGGATTCGGCGCCGGTGGATGCGCCGTGGGCGCTGCTGCTGCTGGCGCTCGGGCTGGTCGGATTCGCCGCGCGCCGGCGCAGCGCCTGAGCCGGCCGCGACGCCGCTTCATGGCCCGCTCAGCGCGGCCTGCTAAGGTCGCGGCACACCCCTGTCCGGAGTCGATGATGCGTCCCGTCCTGCTCGCCGTTGCCGCCACGCTGTCACTGCTGCTGTGCACATCCGCTCGCGCGGGCGAGGAACAGAACCAGCGTGCCGAGAATGCGGTGCGCGTGCTCAAGGAAATCATGCAGGCGCCCGACAAGGCACTGCCGCACGACCTGCTGCGCGAAGCCCACGCCATCGCCGTGGTGCCCGATGTGATCAAGGCCGGCCTCATCGTCGGTGGCCGCCATGGCAGCGGCCTCATCGCGGTCAAGACGCGCGACGGCACCTGGTCCAACCCCGTGTTCGTGAGCATGACCGGCGGCAGCGTCGGCTTCCAGGCCGGCGTGTCATCGACCGACGTGGTGCTGGTGTTCCGCACCCAGCGCGGCGTGGAATCGATCGTGCACGGCAAGTTCACGCTCGGCGCCGATGCCTCGGCCGCGGCCGGCCCGGTCGGACGCACCGCGCAGGCCGCCACCGATGCCCAGCTCAAGGCCGAGATCTACTCCTATTCGCGCGCACGCGGCCTGTTCGCGGGCGCGGCGCTGGACGGCACCGCGATCCGCATCGACAATGACGCCAACCAGGCCGTGTACGGCGAGGGCGTGACCGCGCGGCGCGTGTTCGATGGCGGGGTCACCCAGGTGCCCAATGCCGTGGTCGAGTTCCGCGACCTGCTCGAAGAGTACACTGCCAAGTAACCGGGCCTGTTCGCCCCACGAGAATCGGTGTCTGTCATGGGCGGTTTCAGCATTTGGCATTGGCTAGTCCTGCTCGTCATCATCGCGCTGGTGTTCGGCACCAAGAAGCTGCGCAATGTCGGCGAGGACCTCGGTGCCGCGATCAAGAGCTTCAAGAAGGGCATGCAGGACGAGGACAAGGCCGAGCAGGCTCGCCTCAAGGCCGATGCGCCGGCCGACGAGGCCACGATGCACAACAAGGCCGAGGCGCCCAGATCCGACCGCGCCGAATGAGCGTGCACGGCACGCTGCCATGTTCGACATCGGCTTCAGTGAAATCGCGCTCGTCGGCGTCGTCGCGCTGATCGTGCTCGGTCCCGAGCGTTTGCCGCGCGTGGCGCGCACGGCCGGCGCGCTGGTGCGACGCGCGCGTTCGAGCTGGCTCAGCGTGCGCAACGAGATCGAGCGCGAGCTGGCCGCCGAGGATCTGCGCAAGTCGATGCACGAGCTCAAGCAGGATGTCGCGGTGGATGCCGACCTGCGCCAGGCCGCACGCAGCGTCGAGACCGCGCTCAAGGATGCGGCCAACCTCGCGCCGGGCAACGACCACCGCCAGCCATGAGTGATGCCGGTCGCGATGACATCGACGACAGCCAGCAATCGCTGATTTCGCATCTGGTGGAATTGCGCGCACGCCTGCTCAAGGCGATCGCCGCGGTGCTGCTGCTGTTGCTGGCCTTGATCCCGTTCGCGAACAAGCTCTATGGCTGGCTCGCGCTGCCGCTGGTGAGCCACCTGCCGCAAGGCGGCGCGATGATCGCGACCGAGGTCGCCTCGCCGTTCTTCACCCCGCTCAAGCTGGCGTTCTGGGTCGCGCTGTTCATCGCGATGCCGGTCGTGCTGTACCAGCTGTGGGCGTTCGTCGCGCCCGGCCTGTACCGCCACGAAAAGCGCCTGGCGATGCCGCTGCTGGTGCTGTCGGTGTTGCTGTTCTACGTCGGTTGCGCGTTCGCGTACTTCTTCGTGCTGCCGGCGGTGTTTGCGTTCATGACCCACATCGCGCCCGCGGGCGTGGCGGTGATGCCCGACATCAACCATTACCTGAGCTTCGTGCTCGGCCTGTTCTTCGCGTTCGGGCTGTGCTTCGAGGTGCCGGTGGTGCTGATCCTGCTGGTGGCGATGCATGCGGTCACGATCGAACAACTGCGTTCGAGCCGGCGCTACATGATCGTGGCCGCGTTCGCGATCGCCGCCGTGCTCACGCCACCGGATGTGCTGTCGCAGGTCATGCTGGCGGTGCCGATGATCCTGCTCTACGAAGTCGGTATCGTCGGTGCGCGCCTGCTCACGCGCGGCGCCGCCACGACGCCGGATGCGCCGTCGGCGCCCGGCTGAACGTCCGGCGGGCCGCTTCCCGGCTGCGGGCGCGCTCAGTGCCCGCCGTGCTCGACCAGCGTGCGGAAGCGCCTGAGCAGGTGCCGCGCCGCCGGCGTGGGTGCGCAGGCGACCTCGGCGCAGCAAGGCTGCGCGCAATTGCCGTGGCGCGCATCGCGTCGGGCCGTGACGTAGCCGCGCATGATCTCGACGCTGAACTCGGGATGGAACTGCAGGCCCCAGGCACGTGGCGCGTAGCGCACGGCCTGGCAGGCATCGTGCGCCGAGCGAGCCAGCGCCACGGCCCCGCGCGGCAGTTCCAGCACGCTCTGCTGGTGCGAGGCGTGGGCCGCGAACCGCGCGGGCATGCCGTCGAGCAGTGCATCGCTGCCTGCATCCGCCAGGCGCTCGATGTTCACGGTGCCCAGTTCGCGGCCGCTCGGGTGGTAATCCACGCGCCCGCCCAGCGCATGCGCGAGCAACTGGTGGCCGTAGCACACGCCCAGCACCGTGCTGCCCGCGTCGATGCTGGCGACGAGCCAGCGCGCCGTGTGCTCGCTCCAGGCCAGGCCATCGGTGACCATCGCGGGCGAGCCGGTCACGATCACGCCGGCATGGCGCCCCGCAGCCGGCAGCGCTGCGTCGGCGTCGACCGCGATGATGTCGACCTCGTCACGGCGCAGGCCCAGCCCGCGGCGGAACCACTCGGGGAAATCGCCGTGTCGCGCGCGTACCGAGGGCAGCGTGCTGCCGGTCTGCACGATGAGGAAGCGGGGTTGCAGCGGGATGGGCACGGGCAGGCAGTGTAGCGGCATCGACCGCGCCGGCAAGCGTGAGCCGTCCGCGTGCCCGACTCGCGCCACGCCTCATTCGAAGCCCCAGGCGAAGATCAGGTCGAAGTCCGGCATTTCCCACGCGCCGATGTCGTACGGCCCACCGTTGTCGGCCACCGTGGGCTGGTCAAAGCCGCGTTCACGCAAGGCGTAATCACGAAAGTAGCCCGTGAACGGGGCGCAGGCATCGATCGCGGGACTGCCGGGCGCGAGGCGGTAGTCGCCCGCGGCGGCGGCCACGAACTGCGGATCGACCACGCGCACATCGCCGCTGACGCCACTGCCGAACTCGCTGCTGGAGATCACGCACAGCAGGTCCAATGCGACACCGCCGTGCGCCAGCAGGATCGGTGTGGCCGGCTGGTGCAGGATGCTCGCGCCGATGTAGGACTGTGTCGCTGCAAGATCGAGCACACTGGCCACCGCATTGTCGACCAGCGTGGAGCCGGTGAGATCGGTGCGGCCATCGGAATCGACCTGCAGCAGCGCGCCGCTCGCCGAGTTGCCGTGCACCAATGACGAGCCAACGGTCATCGCAGCTTGCGCGCCGCTGGCCGTCAGCAGCGCCCCCGCGTCGGCGTGGTTGCCGGAGATTTCGGTGAACGCGAGGCTGACGTGGCCGCCGGCAGCGGCGTATGCCGCTCCGCCATGGTCGGCGCTGTTGTCCAGCAGGGCCGCACACGGCAAGGCATGCAGGCAGGCGCGGTCATCGCCATCGTCCGGTGCGCCGCCGGTCAGCAGCACCGAGGCGCCACCACGGGCATGGAGGCCACCGCCATGCCCGGTCGCCAGCGTGCCGGCCACGTTGCCGTGCACGCGCGCCTTGGTCAGCGTCACGAGCGCATTCGCGTCGGCGTACACGCCGCCACCGTCGTGGCCAGCGCGATTGCCGGCGATTTCATAGGCACGATCGCCGGGATGGCGCGACACGTAGAAGCGCGCCGCGTCGGTCACATACACGCCGCCGCCATCGATGTCAGCCTCGTTGGCATGGATGCCGGCACCGGACGACCCGTCCGTGGGCATACTGCCGTAGGCCTGGGCCAGGGCACCGCCCACGTGGATCCCCCCGCCGTAGCCGGCGGTGTTGCCGGCGATGCGCGCACCACCCAGCGAAACACTGGTCGCATCAGCCACGTAGATGCCGCCACCGCGCTGCGCGTGATTGTGCTCGATCAGCGTCGCATTGCCCGCGGTCGACGGCTCGGTCTGCACCACCAGGGGCTCACCAGCGGCTTGCCCGGCCAGGTAGACACCGCCACCGTTGCCGGCCAGGTTGTCGTGCACCCACACCCCGTCCAGTCCAAGCTGGAGGTTGCCAGTTGCGATCATGCCGCCGCCCGCATCGGCTTGGCCGCCGGTCAACTCCACATCGAACACAGTGACAAGGCCGCGTCGGGTGCCCGCCATGTTGATGCGCAGCACCGGCTGGCCGCCGTTGCCGGTTCCCGACAGCAGGGTGCGCGCGCCGGCCGCGGGCGCCGAATCCGCGCAGCTGGCGTAGCCGCCACGCAACCACAGGTCATGGCCATCGATCTGCAGGGCTTGCGCGGTGTAGGCCTGATTGACGGCCACGACGACCATGTCCAACGACGGGCCATTGGCCGCCGCGGCATCGATGGCTGCCTGTATCGAGTCGAACTGGCAGGCGGCATCGGCGCCGACCTTGAACAGCGCCGCTGACACGGCGGCCGGGACCAACAGCAACAACACGGCGATGTGCCGCAGGCGTGCGGAGCGGGACTTCATGGATGGCTTCCTCGACCGGGGTTCGGGTTGGGGACACGTCACGTGGACGCAGCTGCCTGCACACGCATGGCGCACCGGCACGCTGCCGGTGCGCCTGCAGGCGCTGCGGTCACCGCGGCGTCGATGCCTGCGGTTCGGTCGACACCACTACGTACAACGTGGCATCGAAGCCGTCGCGGTGGATCACGTCGTTGTCGAGTTCATAGGCGCCAATATCGGCTTGGCTTCCGACCGTGCGCAGGAACGGAAACCCCCGCTGGTCATAGGTTTGGCCCGGTGGCGCGGTTCCCGCATCGACATCGGGATCGCTTGCGCGCAAGGCATGGGTCGGGCGCATGGCGCCGTTGAGCGCCAGCGGCAACAGTTGCAGCGGAATCGTGATCGTGTCGCCGGGCAAGGCCAGGGTCGAGCCTGACACATGGTTGTGGCTGCCCGTGAGCACCGCTCCGGAGGTCGCGCCCAGGTTGGTGCTGCTCTCGACGGTGCCCGCGCCCGCCAGGTTGCCCGTGATGATGGTGGAGGTCAGCACGTGGGTTCCCGATCCAAGGTCCAGACCCGCGCCAAGGGTGCGCCCGCCCGAGCTGGTCTCGATCGAGGTGTTGTCGGTGATCGTGCTGCTGGCGATCGTGGTGACGCCCGTGCTGGTGATCCCGCCCACGCGCAGCGCCGAGTTGCCCGACACCGTGGTGTTGGTGAAGATGACGTCCGCGCCCGCGGGCGGATGGATGTGGGCCGCGCCCGAGACGTGTGCCTCGTTGCCGATGATCGCGGAACCGACCACCTCGGTCGCGCCTGCGGTGGTGAAACCACCGCCCCAGCTGCTGGCCGAGGAAGCAGTTGCATTGACGCTGACGACACTGCGATCGATGTCGATGCCTCCCACCGCGTAGATGCCGCCACCACTTGCATACTCGCCACCGGTCGAGACCGCCAGGTTGCCGCTCACCTCACTCAACCGCAGCGACGTGACACCCTGCGAGAAGATGCCGCCGCCGACGGCCTGCTCGAAGCCGATCCCCTTGGCGGTGCAGCCAGTGATGCGTGAGCGGTTGATCGCGACGTTGCCCGAGCCGGTCACGCAGCCGCCACGGGCCTGGGAATCGCTGCGGTACTTGTGGCCGCCCGTCAGTGTCAGGTCCTGCAGGTTGAGCTGGCCACTGCCCAGGTGGACGATCAGTCCGCCATTCACTCCCGCAGCGGCCGTGATCACGGTGCGCCCCATTCCCAAGCCACGGATGTCGAGGTCCTGCTGGCCGAAGATGAGCGGCGATTGCAAGGTGATCGTGCTGCACGACAGGGTCGGCGAGGCACGCACCGAATCGCCGGAGTCCGAGGCCGCGATCGCCTGGCGCAAGCTGCCCAGGCCATCGTCATCGCAATTGGTGTAGAAGCGCACGGTCGCGGCCGGTGCCGTGGCGCCATGGCGCGTGGGTGCAGATGCGCGGCCTGCAGCGTCGGCGGCGCCGGTGGTGGACATTGCCGCAGTCGGGCCGGCCAGCAACGCGACAATGAGCGTCGACAGCGGCAACTGGCGCAACGTGGTGTGGGTGCAATTCATCATGATCTCCATGTCCGATTCAGGGGAGCGCGCAGCGGACTGCCTTGCCGTTTCGATGGCGCTCCTTGGGACCTGACGCGGAAATGCGCGGTATCGCGCCACGCGCGGGTGGAATCAGGTGCGCGGGCAGCGCGGGTGCGCGCTCAGGACCCGGCCGCAGGCACGCACGGCGGCTCGGCGGCCCAGGCCGAACGCGCCACGCGCAGCAACGGATGCCCTGACAACCCGGCCTGCGCGGCGGCGGTGTCGGCCGCCGCATGGCGGCTTGCGGCAGCGGCGCACTCCCCACTGCGGCGTTGCGCCAGCGCGAGCCACAACTGGGCTTCGAGCAGGCGCGGATGAGCCGCGGGCAACTCCTCTGCCGCAATCGGGATCGCTTGCAGCAGACGCTGCACGGCCGCTTGCGGTTCGCGCGGCAGGTCCACGCGCGCCAGCAGCACCTGTACCTGCAGCATCTGCGGATGCCGCCACGGCAACAGTTCCTGCTGCCGATGTTCGATGTCGGCACGCAGGTCGGGTGGGCATTCGGGTCCGGGGGACTTGCTGCACGCCAGCAGCAGTTGTGCCTGGGCCAGCAACGGCTGCATCTTGAATGGGCGTTGCCGCAGGTTGACGATCGCGCCGGGCAACAGCGTGCGCACCTGCGCCCACGCGCCACGTGCGAGCAGCAGGTCGGCGCGCAGCTGATCGACGCGGCCGCGGCGCATCGCATTGAGTTCGCCCTCGCCGAACAGCGTGCGGGCGCTCACCAGCAGCGCCTCGGCGCGCGCATAGTCGACGCCGCGCTCGATCATCCATGAGGCCTGCCGCTGGTGGCTCTCGCCCTGGTAATCGGCGTCGTGCGCGAAGACCTGGTCGGAGGCGACGTCGGCGCGATGGCAGGCCTCGGCGGTGTGCTCGCCGAGCATCCAGCCTTCGAGCACGCACCATTTGCCCGAGGCGTAGACCTCGGGCTGGGTCGGGGCGTGCTGCAGCGACCGGTAACGCGCATTGCACTCTCGCATCAAGCCAAGCGCTTCCCGCCAGCGGCCGGAGCGCCATTGGGTCGAGGCCAGCCCGCACTCCGCCTCGGCCGTGTCCGCGTTGTCGGGCCCGTGCTGCGCACGCGCAAGCGCCAGCGCCGCGGCATAGGCCGCGCGGGCTCCGGCATAGTCCTCGATCCCCTCCAGCGCCGAGCCAAGGTTGTTGTAGCCGACGCCCAGCGCGGCATCGCTGCCGCCCAGCGCGCGGCGTTCGGCAATGTCGCGCCGCGCGAGCGCGATGTAGGCCTGCCGATCGCCGCGCATGTTCTCGACCGACTGCAAACCCTCGAGCGCCTGCAGCAGCACGCGGCCATGCACCGCGTGGCGGTCGAGCGCCGCCAGCGCCGGCTGCAGTTCCGCAGCCGCCAGCGCGAAATCCTCGCGCTTGGAGGCCACATAGCCACGCAGCACGTGTGCGGTCAGGCGCAGGCGCGCATCGGTCGCGAGCTGCGCGTCGGCGTCGCGCACCGCCTGGTCGGCGAGCCGGTGCGCGAGGTCGAGGTCGCCGCTGGCCAGGGCGAGGTCGGCGAACAGCGTCGCCAGGTCCACGGCCACCTCGGCATCGGCCGGCGCCTGTCGCAACAACTGGTTGCCGGCGGCCGCCACCAGCTCACGCAGCGACGGTTCGGCCGCGCGCGCGCGCCCGTCACGCACCGCGTCGAACATGCGATCGACGAAGCCACGCACCGCGGTCGCGCGAGCGGCCTCCTGCGCAGCCGCATGTGCCTGCTGGCGCGCGAGCCGCGCCTGCCACAGCGCCATGCCGAAACCGATGGCCGCGGCGAGCAGCAGCACCCCCGCGCCAAGGACCCCGACGCGATGGCGCGCGACGAACTTGCGCAGGCGATACCAGCGCCCGGGCGGATGCGCGCGCAGCGGCTGCCGGTTGCGATAGCGGACAATGTCCTCGCCCAGTTCCTCGGCGTCACGGTAGCGCTGCGCCGGCTCGGCATGGGTGGCGCGGTCGATGATCCAGCGCAACTCGCGCGGCAGCGCCCGCGTGTGCCCGGCCGGTGGCTGCGTGCGACGCGGGTCGCCGAAGTCGAGTGCCAGCATCTGCCGCAACATCAGGCCCAGCGCATGCACGTCGCTGGCCGGCGTGGCGGCATCACCCGCGAGCAGTTCCGGTGCCGCGTAGCCGGGCGTGAGCATGCGCCACTGGGTCCGTGCGCCACCGTCGTCTTCGTCGAGCAGCCGGGCGATGCCGAAATCCAGCACGCGGATCGAACCGTCGGGCATCACCAGGACGTTGGAGGGCTTGAGGTCACGATGCACGATCAGGCGCCGATGGGCCGCCGCGACGATCGCGCACAAGGCCGCAAACAGCGTCAGCACCTGCTCGCAGGTGGGCGCATGGCGCAGGCACCAGGCGTCGAGCGCATCACCGTCGAGGTAATCCATGACCAGGTACGGCATGCCGTCATCGTTGATGCCGCCATCGATCAGACGGGCGATGCCGGGGTGGTCGAAGCGCAGCAGGATGTCGCGCTCGCGACGAAAATCGCGCAGGTCCTGCTCGCCGAGGATCACCCGCCGCAGCAGCTTGACCGCGACCGGCTGGTCGAAGTCTCCGGCGGCGCGCTCGCCGAGGTAGACGATGCCCTGGCCGCCCTGGCCCAGCTCGCGCACGAGCCGGAACGCGCCGCAGCGGCGGCCGATGAACGCGGACGAGGTGGCCTCCAGGCCCGCCTGCAGGCGCGCGATGCGCTCGCCCACGTCCTGGCCGATCCAGTCGTCACGCAGTGCTTCGGCGGCGAGCAGGCGATGCAGGCGTTCACGCGCGTGGACCGGCACGTGCTGCTCGATCCATGGCGTTCGCGCGGCCGCCGGCAACTCCGCGCAATGCTCGAACCACCGGCGCAGGTCGCTGGTCGAGGTCATGCCGGATGAGACGTGGTGAGGCCCACGATCATGCCACCGGCAGGCGTCCGCACCACGCGTCGCCGCCACGGCGCGCCGGCCGGTACCGGCTCACGGCCCGACCTGCTCGCGCAGCCACGCCCGCGCGAACTGCCAGTCGCGATTGACCGTGCGCAGGGACACTTCGAGCAGCTCGGCGATGCGTTCGAGCGGCAAGCCCGCGAAGTAGTGCAGCTCGACCACCCGCGCGCATCGCGGCTCGGATTCGGCCAGGCCACGCAGCGCCGCATCCAGTTGCAGCGCCTGCTCGGCATCGTCACCCAGGCCGGCGGCATCGACGGCGTCGAGGTCGGTGCGTTGCCACTGTCCGCCACGCTTGATCGCCACGCGCTGCCGGGCGGCATCGATCAGAAGGTTGCGCATGACCTGCGCGGCGTAGGCATAGAAGTCGCGGATGGCCCGCGGATCGGCCCCGCGGCACAGGTCCAGATAGGCTTCGTGCACGAGCGCGGTGGTGTTGAGGGTCGCCTGTGCGCCCACGCGGTGACGTTCGCGCCGGGCCAGACGATGCAAGGCCTGGTACACCGCGTCGAACTCGGGTCCGCATGGCACGTCGACCATCACGGCTGGGGCTTCCGCGGCCACGCTCCGGGCGCTGGCGGCAGCACTGGCCAGCGCTGGCGGTGCCGCGCCTTCATGCGCTGGGCGGCAGCACTTCGGCCACTTCGGTCAACGTGGTGACACCCCGCGCGATCTGCGCCGCGGCCGATGCGCGCAGCGGACGCATGCCTTCGTCCAGGCCCGTGCGGGTGACCTTGGCCAGGTCCATGTTGGGCTGGATCAGGGCGCGCACCGCGGGCGAGATGCGCAACATCTCGTAGATGCCGGTGCGGCCGAGGTAACCGGTCTTGCGGCATTCCAGACAGCCCTTGGGCCCGTACACCTGTGGCGGCAGCTTGATGCCCAGGCCGTGGGTGAGCGCGGCCCAGCGCTCCACGTCGAGCTTGGTCTCGACCTTGCAGTGCGGACACAGGGTGCGCACGAGACGCTGCGCGACGATGCCGGTGAGGGTCGACTGCAGCAGGTAGTTGGGCACGCCCAGGTCGAGCAGGCGCGTGAGCGCGCTCGGCGCGTCGTTGGTGTGCAGCGTGGACAGCACCAGGTGACCGGTGAGCGAGGCCTGCACCGCCATCTGCGCGGTTTCCAGGTCGCGGATCTCGCCGACCATGATGATGTCCGGGTCCTGGCGCATCAGCGTGCGCACGCCGGCGGCGAAGTCGAGGTCGATCGCGTGGTGCACCTGCATCTGGTTGAACTCGGGGCTGACCATCTCGATCGGGTCTTCCACCGTGCACACGTTGATGTCGGGCGTGGCCAGCACCTTGAGCGTGGAATACAGCGTGGTGGTCTTGCCCGAACCTGTCGGGCCGGTGACCAGCACGATGCCGTGCGGGCGTTGCACGAACTCGCGCCAGGTGTGCTCCTCGCTTTCGGAAAACCCGAGCTGGCGGAACTCCTTGACCACGATGTCGGGATCGAAGATGCGCATCACGATCTTCTCGCCGAATGCGGTCGGCATCGACGACAGGCGCAGTTCGACTTCGCGCCCGCCCTGCGACCGCGTCTTGATGCGCCCGTCCTGCGGCCGGCGCTTCTCGGCCACGTCCATGCGGCCGAGGATCTTGATGCGCGAGGTCACCGCGGTCATCACCGGCGTCGGCAGCTCGTACACCTTGTGCATCACGCCATCGATGCGGAAGCGGATCGGGCTGGTGTCGCGGCGCGGCTCCAGGTGGATGTCGGATGCGCGCTGCTCGAACGCGTACTGCAGCAGCCAGTCGACGATGTGCACGACGTGGCGGTCGTCGACGCCGACATCGCCGGTCTTGCCCAGCTCGACGAGCTGCTCGAAGTTGAGGATCGCGCTGCCGGGTTGGCCGTCCTTGGCGTCGCGCGCGCGCTGGATCGAACGCTGCACGCTCCACCACTCGGCCAGGTAGCGGTTGAGGTCGAGCGGGCTGCACACCACGCGCTGGATGTCCTTGCGCAGGATGTGGGCCAGGTCCGCGAGCCAGCGCGTGTCGAACGGCTCGCTCGAGGCAAACGTCGCCTGCTGCTCGGTCACCGCGACCGGCAGGATGCGGTAGCGCTGCGCGTAGCCATGGCTCACCACCTGGGTGACCGTGGCGACGTCGATCTTCATCGGATCGATCTTGAGATAGGGCAGGCCGGCCTTGTCGGCCAGCCACTGGGTGAGCACTTCCAGGCTCAGCGGCTTGCCCGGGTCGCGCTGGTCGGGCAGCTTGAGGTTGGCCACCAGCACCAGCGGATGCAGCTCGGCGCGGCCGCGCACGGTGCGCACGTCGTTGCGCACGCGCTTGGCGTCGGCTTCGGTGAGCACGCCGTCGGCGGCCAGCGCGAGCAGCACCTCGTCGAGCTCGAGGCGGCCGTGCAGGCCCAGTGGCACTGCGGCGGCGGGGGTCTTTGCGAGTGGCTTGGTGCCGGCCATTCCATCGGTCCTGCAGGGGTTGGCGGCTATACTAGCGCGCTTTTCCAACGCAACTGCGTGAGCTAGCGCATGTCGGCACCGACGTTCCAACAATTGATCCAGACCCTCAACCGCTACTGGGGCGAGCAGGGCTGCGTGCTGCTGCAGCCGCTCGACACCGAAGTCGGCGCCGGCACCTTCCACCCGGCCACGTTCCTGCGCGCGATCGGTCCCGAACCGTGGGCCGCGGCCTACGTGCAGCCCTCGCGCCGGCCCACCGATGGGCGCTACGGCGACAATCCCAACCGCCTGCAGCATTACTACCAGTACCAAGTGGTGATGAAGCCCAATCCCGACGACATCCTCGATCGCTACATCGGCTCGCTGCGCGAGCTGGGAATCGACCCGCTGGTGCACGACCTGCGCTTCGTCGAGGACAACTGGGAATCCCCCACGCTGGGTGCGTGGGGCCTGGGCTGGGAGGTGTGGCTCAACGGCATGGAAGTGACCCAGTTCACCTATTTCCAGCAGGCCGGCGGCATCGAATGCAAGCCGGTGATGGGCGAGATCACCTATGGCCTCGAGCGCCTGGCGATGTACCTGCAGGACATCGACAACGTCTACGACCTGGTGTGGACACATGCGCCGCATGGCGTGGTGACCTATGGCGACGTGTTCCACCAGAACGAGGTGGAACAGTCGACCTACAACTTCGAGCACGCCAACGTCGACAAGCTGCTGGCGTGGTTCGACACCTGCGAGGGCGAGGCGCAGCGCCTGGTCGCGCTCGACCTGCCACTGCCTGCCTACGAACAGGTGATGAAGGCCAGCCACACCTTCAACCTGCTCGATGCGCGGCGCGCGATCAGCGTCACCGAGCGCCAGCGCTACATCCTGCGCGTGCGCACGCTCGCACGCGCCGTCGCCCAGGCCTGGTACGCGCAGCGCGAACGGCTGGGCTTTCCCGGCATCAAGCCGCATGCGGAGGCCGCATGAACGCTCCCGCGCATTCGCTGCTGGTGGAACTGGGCACCGAGGAGCTGCCTCCACACGCGCTGGACGAACTCGCCGAGGCCTTCGCGCGCGGCATCTGCGCCGGCCTGGAAAAGCGCGGCATCGCGGCCGCCACCGCCGCTGCGCGCACGCTGTGCTCGCCGCGGCGCCTGGCGGTGCTGGTGCCGCAGGTCGCGACGCAGCAGCCGGCGCAGACCAGCGAGGTGTTGGGCCCGTACCTCAACATCGCACTCGATGCCAACGGCGCGCCGACGCCCGCGCTGCTCGGCTTCGCCGCCAAGAACGGCCTCGCGGTCGAGGCGCTCGTGCGCAGCAGCGACGCCAAGGGTGAGCGTTTCGTCGCGCGCAGCGAGCAGCCCGGCCAGGCCACCGCCGCGCTCGTGCCCGCGATCGTCGCCGAGGCCCTCAAGGCCCTGCCGGTCCCCAAGCCGATGCGCTGGGGCGACCACGACTACAGCTTCGTGCGGCCCGCGCACTGGCTCGTGCTGTTGCATGGCGACAGCGTGATCGAGGGCGAAGTACTCGGCCTGCGTGCCGGGCGCATGTCGCGCGGCCATCGTTTCCACCACCCGCATCCCGTGCACATCGTCGACGCCGACTCGTGGCTCGATGCGCTGCGTGCGGCCAAGGTCCTGGCGGATCCCGCCGAGCGGCGCGCGCGGGTGCGCAGCGAAGTCGCGCGGGTGGCGCCGCCGGGCGGCAGTCCGCGGCTGGGCGATGCGCTGTGCGCGGAAATCGCCAACCTGACCGAATGGCCGGTCGCGATCGCCTGCACCTTCGACCGCGCGTTCCTCACCGTGCCGCAGGAAGCGCTGGTGATGACGATGGAGACCAACCAGAAGTTCGTGCCCTGCTTCGACGCCGACGGCGCGCTGAGCGAGCACTTCATCGGCGTGGCCAACATCGACTCGCGTGATCCGGCACGGATCCGGCAGGGTTACGAGCGGGTGATCCGGCCGCGCTTCGCCGATGCGCGCTTCTTCTTCGAGGAGGACCTCAAGACGCCGCTGGCCGACCAGATGCAGGCGCTGCGCGAAGTGACCTACCAGCAGGCGCTGGGCAGCGTGTGGGACAAGAGCCTGCGCGTGGCCGAGCTCGCGCGCGTGATTGCCAACCGGGTCGGCGCGGACGCCGCGCTGGCCACGCGTGCGGCCGCGCTGTCGCGCTGCGACCTGCTCAGCCGCATGGTCGGCGAGTTCCCGGAACTGCAGGGCGTGATGGGCCGCCATTACGCCACCGCCCAGGGCGAACCGGCCGAGGTGGCGCGCGCGCTCGACGAGTTCTACGCGCCGCGCCATGCGGGCGATGCGATCGCGCAAGGCCGGATCGCGCAGGTGCTCGCGGTGGCCGAACGCATCGACACGCTCGCGGGCATCTTCGCCGTGGGCCAGAAACCCTCGGGCAACAAGGACCCGTTCGCGCTGCGCCGCGCCGCGCTCGGCCTCGCACGCACGCTCATCGAAGGCGGCCTGGCACTCGACCTGCGCGCGCAGTTCGACGAGGCGCTGTGCCTGCTGCCCGACAGCGCGCTCGCCGCGGGCCTGCCCAAGGCCAAGGACGGCAAGTCCGCGCCGCTCGATCCGGGACCGCGCCGCGCCGCGCTCGCGGCCGAACTGTACGACTTCGTGCTCGACCGCCTGCGCGGCTACTACGCCGAGCAGGGTATCGGCGGCGAGGCGTTCGAGGCGGTGCGCGCGCTCGCGCCGGCCGGCCTCGCCGACTTCGATCGGCGCCTGCGCGCGGTGGTCGCATTCGGCCAGTTGCCCGAGGCCGCCGCGCTCGCCGCGGCCAACAAGCGTATCGGCAACATCCTGCGCCAGGGCGGCGCCGAGGCCGCCGCCTTGGTGCAGGCGGACCTGCTCGAAGCCGGCGCCGAACGCGAGCTGGCGGCAGCGGTGGATGCCGCGCGCGCCGACATCACGCCACTCGCGGCGCAGGGCGACTACGTCGGCCTGCTCAAACGCCTGGCCACGCTGCGGGTACCGGTCGACCGCTATTTCGACGAAGTCATGGTGATGGCCGAGGATGCGCGCGTGCGCGCCAACCGCCTCGCCATGCTCGCCGACCTGCGCGGGCTGTTCCTGCGCGTGGCCGACATCTCGCTGTTGCCGACCGCGCAGTAGCGCGTGTCGAATCGCGAAAGGGCGTTGAGCGGTTTACGGCATCGCAGCGCGATGCAAACCGCTCGCCCTGGATCAACGCGGCGGGAAGCCACCCTTGACCATGCAGACGGGGGGGGTAGCATGCCTTGGGGCAGGGGTTCATTGCCAAGGATGCGACCATGAAAACTCTCTGGACGTTGCTCGCATTGAGTCTGTTCGCGATTTCGGCTCCCGCGGTTGCCGACGTTTCCATGGACCGTTGCGCTTGCAGCACCGAAGCGCAGTGGACTGCGCGCGCTGCTGGTTATGGTCCGGGTCGCATCGGATATCTCTACGACTTCGGCAGCCGCCAGGTGCGCAAGTTCCGCAATGCGGGCGGGGGCGCCGGTCACGGTGGTCCCTCGGTCACCTGGTTGACCGTGGAGGCGCGCTATCAGCAGCAGTTCGATGACATGCTGCTCGTGCGTGATTATTTCCAACGCCCGCTCAGCGCCATCTCGATCGATTATTCCCTGTCGGAAAGTGCTACCAACGGTCGAGGTGCCCCGGTAGGTACCTACAACAGCTACACCATCATGAGCGGATCGGTGTATGAGAACAACCTGCAGGACTTCCTGCTGGAACAGCGGCAGGCTCTTCTGGCCACAATTCCCAATGCCGGCGTCGCGGACGCACTCTCGCGATTGATCCAGGCGTTGGACAAGGCACTCACGGATGGCGAACTGCTGCGCGTGGAAATTACCGTCAAGTTTCCGGACGGTAGCGAAGCGGTGTTCGTGGATGATGGCAATGGCAAACCCACACGCAAACCGAACGCGACAATCGACCGCAACAACAACACGATTCCGGAGACGCCTGAATCAGGACGGGGCATCTACGAGATTCACGAGGCTGATCTGGGGGCATGGATGCAGTACATGCAAAGCTTGGGCGTGCAATTCATCGACGTATCTGGCGGTCAAATCCGGTGTAGTTGGGACGGTCGAACCCTGACCTGCCGTATTCCCCGAACGTCAGGCTGAGGCAGCGTTACGGGACGATGCCAACGTCCGGGCTGGTACCTGCCAGCCCGGACCACCGATGTCGGTCGTCTGAATGATTCGTCGATCCATCGAAGCCGGCACACGGTGATCGCGCGCCACTGCGTCATGTCTTTGAGCAGCCGGCAATGTGCACCCACGCGGTGAACGCGCAGCCGCGCTTCACCCCCGCCATCCGCCTCGTCATGCTCGCCGGCCTGCGCGGGCTGTTCCTGCGCGTGGCCGACATCTCGCTGTTGCCGAGCGTGCACTAGCGGGCGGCGGCGCCGCCGCGGCGCCACGCTGGCCACCATCGGGCCGGACGCTGGCGCCGGCCACGACGGGCCGTGCATTGCACGCTTCGGCCGGGCGGATTATCGTCACCCGCTCATGCCACGCCGGCGCTGCGTCACCGGCGTGTCCCGTCCGCCGTCCCCGGTCCGTGGTCCGCGCCGGGTCCGCGCCGGCCAGCCGCGATGGCCGGGCCGTTTTCGTCATCAGCCTTGGAGGTCACACATCATGCGCATTCACTGGATCGCGGCCCTCGCCGCCCTGGCCCTGCTGCTCGGCGGCTGCGACTCGGGCCAGCAGCCTGCGCCCACGGCGGCCAACGGCAAGCCTGCGATCGCACCGGGTTCGACCATCACGGCCTCGGTGGTGCTGCATGACCCGATGACGATCGGCGCCGGCGCCAAGCTCACCACCCGGCTCATCGATTCGGCGGTGCCCGAGCCGGCGCTGGTGGAGAAGACCTTCGAGGTGAGCGGCAATCCGCCGTTCAATTTCAGCCTCGACTTCGATCCCGCGCGCATCGAGGCGTCCCGCAGTTACGAGGTCAAGGCGGTGCTCGTCGACGGCGACCGCGTGTTCAAGGCCGGCCTGGCCACGCCCGTGCTCACCCATGGCGCGGGCACCAACGTGCAGATCATGCTCACCCCCGAAGCCACGCCGGCCGAGGCGCTCAAGGCCGAGTTCAGCAAGCTGCAGGGCCGCATCGGCGGCATGAAGGCGGTCAACGGCACCTACACCACCGATACCGCCTCGATCGCGTGGGATGCGTTCGTCGAAACCGGCGTGGTGCGCTTCGTGCGCGTCAACACGCTGCTCGATGCGGGTGGCCGCGAGGCGGTGTACTACGCCTTCGGCAAGGACGCCAAGCTCATGTTCGTGCAGCAGCGCGGTGGTGCCTCGCTCGGCTGGAACGATGCGGGTGAGGTGATCGTCAACGAGAAGCGTGGCGGTGGCCAGCTCGAGCAGAACGAGATCGACGCGCTGCGCGAAGCCGCGCTGCGCGCACAGCGCATGGCCCAGGAACGCTACGACGCCTCGCGCAAGAAGTGATGCGGTGGCTGCGGCCGGCGCCGTGCCGCCATGGCGACGGCTGCCTGCCGCGGCAACCACGATCGGCCGGGCGTGAGCGGCCGCGCGTCGTGGCCGGGTGCGGGATGGGCCAGGTCAGGCGACGTGGCGCTGGCTGCGGCGCAGGTGCACGAGCAGCAATGACACCGCGGCCGGCGTGACGCCCGCGATGCGCCGCGCCTCGCCGAGCGTGCGCGGGCGCGTGGCGCTGAGCTTGGCCAGCACCTCGGCCGACAGTCCGCGCACCTGCGCGAACTCGAAGTTGGGCGGGATCACGGTGTCGTCATGGCGCCGGTTGCGCGCAATCTCCTCCTGCTGGCGCTGCAGGTAGCCCGCATACTTGATGTCGACCTCGACCTGCTCGGCGATCGCCGCCTCGGCCACGCCCGGGCCACAGCCTTCGACCGCGACCAGATCGCGGTAGCCGATGCCGGGGCGGCGCAGCAGGTCGCGCAGGTTGGTCTCCCGCGACACGGTCACGCCCAGTTGCGCCGCGAGCGCCTGGCCGAGCGCGTTGGCCGGTGACGCCCACAGCCCGGCCAGGCGTTGCTGCTCGCGCTCGATCGCGTCGCGCTTGCGCCGCACCGCGTCGTGGCGCGCCGGCTCGACGCAGCCGAGTTCGAAGCCGCGCTCGCTCAGGCGCAGGTCGGCGTTGTCCTCGCGCAGCTGCAGGCGATATTCCGCGCGCGAGGTGAACATGCGGTAGGGCTCGCTGGTGCCATTGGTGACGAGGTCGTCGATGAGCACGCCGATGTAGGCCTCGTCACGACGTGGCGTCCACGGCGCCTGGCCGCGCGTCGCGCGCGCGGCATTGAGGCCCGCGACCAGACCCTGTGCCGCGGCTTCCTCGTAACCGGTGGTGCCGTTGATCTGGCCGGCGAAGTACAGACCCGGGATCGCCTTGGTCTCGAGCGAGGCCTCGAGCGCGCGCGGGTCGAAGAAGTCGTACTCGATCGCATAGCCGGGGCGGGTCAGGTGGGCCCGTTCGAGGCCACGGATCGAACGCACCAGTGCGACCTGCACGTCGAACGGCAGCGAAGTGGACACGCCATTGGGATAGACCTCGTGGGTGTCCAGGCCCTCGGGTTCGAGGAACACCTGGTGCGAGGCCTTGTCGGCAAAGCGCACCACCTTGTCCTCGATCGACGGGCAATAGCGCGGACCCACGCCCTCGATCACGCCGCCATACAGGGGCGAGCGATCCAGCGCGCCACGGATGAGCTCGTGGGTGCGCTCGTTGGTGTGGCCGATCCAGCAACTCACCTGGCGCGGGTGGTCGGCGACGCTGCCGAGGAACGAGAACACCGGCGTGGGCACATCGCCCGGCTGCTCCTGCAGCTGCGCCCAGTCGATGCTGCGGCCATCGATGCGCGGCGGCGTGCCGGTCTTGAGCCGGCCCACGGGCAGCTGCAGCTCGCGCAGCATGGCTGCCAGCTGCACCGCTGGCGCGTCGCCGGCGCGGCCACCCGGCTGCTGGCTGAGCCCGACATGGATCCGGCCCGCGAGGAAGGTGCCGACCGTGAGCACCACGCTGCGCGCGCGGAACTCCAGCCCCGACTGGGTCACCACCCCGGCCACGCGGCCGTGCTCGATGCGCAGCCCATCCACGCCCTGCTGGAACAGGGCCAGGCCCGGCTGTGTCTCGACCCGACGGCGAATGGCCGCTTTGTACAAAACGCGGTCGGCCTGACAGCGCGTGGCACGTACGGCCGGACCCTTGGAGGCGTTGAGCGTGCGCCACTGGATGCCCGCGCGGTCGGCGGCCCAGGCCATGGCGCCACCCAGGGCATCGATCTCGCGCACGAGATGGCCCTTGCCGATGCCGCCGATGGCCGGATTGCAGCTCATCTGGCCGATGGTTTCGATGTTGTGGGTGAGCAGCAGCGTGCGCGCGCCGCTGCGCGCGCTGGCCAGCGCGGCTTCGGTGCCGGCATGGCCGCCACCGACCACGATCACGTCAAACTGGTTCATCGCACCCGTCCGCTCCGCCGCAGGCAACGCCGGGCGCGCATTCTAGAACGCCCGCCGCTGCGGTTGGCACGTTTCCTGCTGTTGGGAAATTACACTCCCACCGACGCACGGCGTTTGCGAGCACGCCGCTGCCGGAATTCAGGGGCCGGCTTGCGTCGGTGGGAGCACCTTCCCTTGCACGCGCACGCGATCGCCCCGCGCGACCTGCGCGAGTCCCGATACCGGCGTCTGGCGAAAAGAAGGCTGGCGCCCGGCGGTCGTAGGAACAGGGGGAATCCAAGAGGACCGTGTGCCGGGCGCCAGAAAGGAACCGCCGGCGTCGTTGCACGCCGACCAAGACAACTCATCCCGAGCGCATAGCTTAGCGAAGTGCGATGCCGTTGTCTTTGGCTTTTCTGTGACCGCGGTCGCGCCTGGCGCTGTGCCCCGGGCCGGCCCGGTCGCCGTGGACGGGCGCCGCTGCCGCTGTTGCGCGCGTCGGGCAAATCAGCCCGCCCGCGTCAGGTTTGGACCAATCCTTGTCGGGTGCCGGGGCAAATGCCCACTGGTTCACGCTTGGCATGCGAGTTGCATCATCCCAAGTGTCGAACCAATCGGTGAACAGGGAGCCGATCATGCAACTCAACAGCAACGTCATTCCGACCTCCGCGTTCCAGCGCTATGAACTCATGGTCGAACTGGGTCGCCTTGAAATGGCCCTCGACAACGTGCGCACCGGCCCCAACGCCTTGCAGGCCGACACGCTCAATGCGCTGGAATCGCGCTGCGCACGCATCCAGGAAGCGCTCAGCCGCCTGCCGGCCTGAACGCCCGATACCGAATACACCGTGGAACAGGGGAAGGCCGTGCTCTGCGCGGCCTTTTTTTTCGCCCTCGCCAGCCCGGTCGTCACGCGAGCAGGCGGTCGAGGATGTCGCACAGGTCGGCTGACAGTGCCGGCGCGGCGCGCAGGCGCGCCAGTTCCTGCTGCATGAGCGCGCGCCGCCCGGGCTCGTAGCGACGCCAGCTGCCGAACGCGGTGGCCAGGCGCGCGGCCACCTGCGGCGTCAGTGCGTCCACGCGCGCGATTGCCGCCGCTACCCAGCGGTAGCCCGCGCCATCGGCGCGGTGGAACACGCGCTGGTTGCGCTGGGCGAGGCTGCCGACCAGGGCGTACACCTTGTTGGGGTTGTCCCAGCGGAACGCCGCATGCCGACTGAGCTCGTCGACGCGGTCGAGCGTGGCCGGTCCCGGCTGCAGCGCCTGCAGCACGAACCACTTGTCGAGCACGAGTGCATCCTGCGCGTGCTGCCGCGCGAACTGCCCGAGCGCGGTGGCGGCCGTGGGCGCGTCGATATCCAGCAGCGCCGCCAGCGCGGCGAGCCGGTCGGTGAGGTTGTCGGCCTGCGCCTGCTGCGCCGCTGCGAGCGCCGCATGGGCCGCATCGGCGCGCACCAGCAGGGCGAGGCAGGCATTGCGCAGGCGGCGGCGCCCTGCCGCAGCGGTATCGGCACGGAACGCAGGCGCGGCGCAGGCGTGGTAACGCGCCAGCAGGCGCGCCTGCAGGGGCCGGGCCAGCGCCTCGATCAGCGCCCGGCGGGTGGTGTGGACTGCTTCGGGATCGATGTCGACCAGCTCGCCACTGAGCGAGTGGGCATCGGGCAGCGTGAGCAGCTCGGCCGCGAGCGCGGGATCGAGATCGTCGTCGGCGAGGACGGCATCCAGTGCCGCGGCCCATGCCGACACCGCGCCGGCATCGGGCGCAGCGCCAGCCGGCGTGGCGGCGAACAGCCCGCGCGCGAGCGTGTCGCCCGCAAACCAGCGGTTGAATCCGTCCGTATCGTGGCGCAACTGCCGCAGCAGCTCCTCGGGCGTCGCCTCGAGCTGCAGGCGGACCGGCGCCGAATAGCCGCGCAACAACGACGGCACCGGCGCTGCCGGCACGTCGACGAAGCGCCAGCTCGCCTCGGACGCGTCCAGCAGCAGCACGCGCTCGTCGCCCACCGCCGCCGCCTCGTGCGCGAGGCGCAGCGGCAGTGGCCGGCCCTCGCTGCCGAGCAGCGCCAGTGCGATGGGAATCGGCAGCGCCTGCTTGTGGGGCTGGTTCGGCGTCGGCGCGGTCGACTGCCGCACGCGCAAGGTGTAGCTGCGCGTGCCGGCGTCGTATTCGCCACTGGCTTGCAGCCGCGGCGTACCGGCCTGCGCGTACCAGTCCAGCCAACGCGACAGGTCGACGCCGTTGGCCGCGCCAAGCGCAGCGAGGAAATCCTCGACCGTGACCGCGCTGCCGTCGTGGCGCGAAAAGTACAGGTCCAGGCCGCGCCGGAAGCCATCGCGGCCCAGTCGCGTGGCGAGCATGCGCACGATCTCGGCGCCCTTCTCGTACACGGTCGCGGTGTAGAAATTGTTGATCTCGCTGTAGCGATCGGGCCGCACCGGGTGCGCGAGCGGGCCGGCGTCCTCGGCGAACTGCGCGCGCCACAACATGCGCACGTCCTCGATGCGGCGCAGCGTGCGCGACACGCGATCGGCCTCGAATTCCTGCTCGCGATACACGGTCAGCCCTTCCTTGAGGCTGAGCTGGAACCAGTCACGGCAGGTCACGCGGTTGCCGCTCCAGTTGTGGAAGTACTCATGGCCGACCACCGCGAGCACGTGGCGATAGTCGTCGTCGCTGGCCGTGGCGGGATCGGCCAGCAGGTACTTGGCGTTGAAGATGTTGAGGCCCTTGTTCTCCATCGCGCCCATGGCGAAGTCATGCGTGGCCACGATGTGGAACACATCGAGGTCGTAGCAGCGGCCGAAGCGCTGTTCGTCCCAGCGCATCGCCTGCTTGAGGCAGTCCATCGCCCAGCGGCAACGCTCGATCACCGCGGGCTCGGCGTGGATGACCAGGCGCACCCGGCGGCCCTGCGCGGTGGTGAATGCATCCTCGATGCAGGCGAGCGCGCCGGCCACCAGCGCGAACAGGTAGCTCGGCTTGGGATGGGGATCGACGAAGCGCGCGTAATGGCGCCCGTCGCCGAGCAGGCCCTGCGCGACGCAGTTGCCATTGGCCAGCAGCAGCGGAAAGCGCGCGCGATCGGCGCGCAGCGTGACGTCGTAGCGCGCAAGCACGTCGGGGCGATCGAGGAACGGGGTGATGTGGCGAAAACCCTCGGCCTCGCATTGGGTGAGCAGGAAGCGCTGCTGCTGGCTGCCGCTCGTGTACAGGCCCTGCAGTGTGGTGTTGCGCTCGGGCGCGATGCGCACGCGCGTGGCCAGCTGTACGCTGCCGGACTCGTGCGGCAGCGTGAGCAGGCCGTCGGCGTGGCGGTACTCGTCGCGCGCCAGCACCCGGCCGTTGCTGCGCACTTCGAGCAGCTCCATGTCCTGCGCATGCAGCTGCAGCGGCGCGGCGGCCACCTGCTGCTCGAGATCGAGCCAGGCCTCGACCACCGTTGCCGCCGGATCCAGGTCGAATTCGAGCCTGACCGCGCTGATGCGCCAGTCGGGCGCGCGGTAGTCGCGCAGATGGATGGTCGGCTTGGCGTGGCTGGGCGCGGACATGGGCTGCGTGGTTGACCAACGGCGTCGTGCACCCTAGCCGCAAGCGCGCGCGGCTGCCAAGGCACCCTCACGCGGCACTGGCGCGGCGCGGCGACACCTCGCTATCGTCGCGTGATCCCGTTCGCCGCAAGGCCGATGCCGCCCGCAGCCACGCCACTGCCCGATTTCGCCGCGGTCGAGGCCGCCGCGGCACGCATCGCGCCGCATGCGCAGCGCACCCCGATGCTGCGTTCGCACAGCCTCGATGCGCTTGCGGGCTCGCAGCTGTACTTCAAGTGCGAGAACCTGCAGCGCGCGGGTGCCTTCAAGTTCCGCGGCGCCTGCAATGCGGTATGGGCCTTGCCGCAGGCGCTGGCCGCGCGCGGCGTGGTGACCCATTCCTCGGGCAACCATGGCGCGGCGCTCGCGCTGGCCGCGCGCACGCGCGGCATCGCCGCGCACGTGGTGGTGCCCACGGGCGCGGTCGCGGCCAAGCTCGCGGCGATCGAGGCCGCTGGTGCGACGCTGCATCGCTGCGCGGCCACGCTCGCCGCGCGCGAGGCAATGTGCGAAGCGGTGCGCGCCGACACCGGTGCCACCCTCGTGCATCCCTATGCCGACGCGCAGGTGATCGCGGGCCAGGGCACGGCCGCGCTCGAACTGCTGCGGGAAGTGGGCACGCTCGATGCGATCGTGGTGCCAGTGGGCGGCGGTGGCCTCGCGGCCGGCAGCGCGATCGCCGCGCACGGCATCGATGCGGACATCGAAGTCCACGGCGCCGAGCCGGCCGGTGCCGCCGACGCCGCGCAATCGCTGCAGCGGGGCGCGCGCATCGACCGCCTTACGCCCAACACGCTGTGCGACGGCTTGCGCGCGCTGCTCGGCGAGATCAATTTCCGGCTGCTGCAGGCCCATCGGGTCCAGGTGTCGACGCTGGAGGATCGCGCCACGCTCGCGGCCATGCGGCTGCTGTGGGAGCGGCTCAAGCTCGTGGTGGAGCCGTCCTCGGCGATCGCGCTCGCCGCGGTGCTGGCACAACCCGAACGGTTTCGCGGACGGCGCGTCGGCATCATCCTCAGCGGCGGCAACGTCGATCTGGCCGCGCTGTTCGCGGCCTACGGCTGACGCGCGCGGCGCAGGTTCACCAGGGCGAGGGCGACGACGATGAGGCCGATGCCGAGGCTCTCGGCCCCGCTCGGCCGTTCGCCCAGCACCAGCCATGCGAAGCCGATGCCCAGCACCGGGATCGCGAGCGAGGACAGACCGGCCACGTTGGCCGGCAGTTGCGCGACGATGAACGACCACATCGCCCAGCCCAGTCCCGAGGACAGCAGCGCGTTGTAGGCCAGCGCGGCGATGAAGCCACCGGTCCACGCCACCGGCCGTTCGGGCACGAGCACCGCGCAGGCGATGATCACCACGCTGCCGAACAGCATCTGCCATGCGGTGAGCGACAGCGCGCCGACGCCACCGCGCTCGAACAGGCGCTTGCTCAGCACCACGCCCACGGCCCAGCACACGCCACCGGCCAGCGCGAGCACGGTCGGGGTGAGGTCGCCGCCCAGGCCTTGCCACGGTTCGAGCACGAGCAGCAGCCCGAGCGCGGCCGCGCCCAGCCCCAGCCACAACCGGCGCGTGGGCCATTGGCCCAGTGCGAGCCAGTTCATGAGCACGACCCAGAACGGCATGGTGTAGGCAAGCAGCGCGGTGCGCCCGGCGCCACCACCAAGCAGTGCGGCCTGCACCAGCAACTGGAAACCGGTGGTCTGCGCCAGGCCGATCCACACGGTCGGCCACAACGGCGGTGGCCGCAGCGGCCGGCGCCGCAGCGCCAGCAGCGCGAACAACACGAGCGTGCCCAGCCCGTAGCGCCAGGCCGAAAACGTGATCGGCCCGGCCCACGCCAACGCCTGCTTCATCACGATCCAGTTGTAACTCCAGATCAGGCTGAGCACGCACAGCGCGAGCAGCGCCGGTCGGTGCGCGGGCGCGCTCGGGGTCATCGGCGGGCGGGGGTGGCGAACGGGCGCGTATCATAGCCGCAGGCGCGATCCGCGCGGGCGAACCGACCTGGCATGAGTGCGACCACCCGTTGTCCGTGGGCCGATGGCAGCCCGGCCCTGCGCGACTACCACGACCACGAATGGGGCGTGCCGCTGCATGAGGATCGCAGGCTGTTCGAGTTCCTGTGCCTGGAAGGTACGCAGGCCGGCCTGTCCTGGCGCACCGTGCTCGACAAGCGCGCGCACTACCGGCGCGTGTTCCACGACTTCGACATCGCCTGGTGCGCGCAACTGGATGCCGCGCACATCGAGCAACTGCTGCGCGATCCGGGACTGATCCGCCACCGCGGCAAGCTCGCCGCGATCGCGGGCAACGCGCGCGCGGCGCTCGCGGTGATCGCGCAATGCGGTTCGCTCGATGCGCTGTTGTGGTCGTTCGTCGACGGCCGGCCGCGCCGCAATGCCTGGCGCACGCCCGCGCAGGTGCCGGCCAGCACGCCCGCGTCCGAGGCCATGAGCACGGCCTTGCGCCAACGCGGCTTCCGCTTCGTCGGCCCCACCATCTGCTACGCCTTCATGCAGGCCACCGGCATGGTCAACGACCATCTGCGCGGCTGCTTCCGTCACGCCACCCCACCACCCACGCGCCCATGATCGTCACCTCCGCCGCCGCCTTCCTCGCCGCCTGCTCGCACCAGAGCCACCCGCCGCGCCATGCGCCGACCGCGCGCGCGGCCTTCCTCGTCGCACCGGCCTGCAGTGAACTCGCGGCCGAGTCGCGCCAGGACAACGCCTACATGGCGAGTGCGGCGACCATCGACCTTGCGCGTGCGCGCGCCCAGCACGACGAACTCGCACGCGCGCTCGGCGCCGACCTGCCCGTGGCCCTGTTCGCGGGCGCCGCGGACTGCCCCGACGGCATGTTCCCCAACAACGTGTTCGCGACCACGCGTGGCCGCCTCATCATCGGCCGCATGCGCCACCCGGTGCGCCAGCGCGAAGCCGCCCGCGCTGACATCCGCGCCTGGTTCCGCGACGTGCTCGGCTATGCGCTGGTCGACCTGTCGCAGCGCGATTGCGTGGCCGAACTCACCGGCGCGCTGGTGATCGACCGCGCGCGCGGCATCGGCTATTGCGGGCTGTCCGAGCGCTGCGACCTCGCCGGCGCGCAGGCGATGCACGACGCATTCGGGTTGCGATTGACCTTCGCTTTCGCGCTCGCGCCGGGCGAGTACCACACCAACGTGGTGCTGGCGGTGCTGGCCGGTCGCGCCGCGCTCATCGCGGCCGACGGCTTTGCCGAGCGGGCGGACGCCGAGGCGATCGCCTCGGTGTACGGCAGCGGCGCGGTCTGGCTCGACCGCGAGCAGAAGGCGGCGTTTGCGGCCAATGCGATCACCCTGGCGCCACAGCGCGTGTGGATGAGCCGGCGCGCCGCCGACGCGCTCACGCCCGCGCAGTACCTGGCGCTGGCGCGACACGGCTTTGCGGTGGGCGCGGTGGCGCTCGACGAGGTCGAGCAGGCGGGCGGCAGCCTGCGATGCTGCGTTGCGGAAATCTACTGAGCGGCAGCGGCTTCACGCGCGGCCAACGCACGCACCGGCCCGCTCGTGCTAGATTGGCCTGTCGCGTTTGGTGCGCGCAGCGAAGCGCGCGCCGGACTTGACGCCAATGGGGGAGTTGCCGTCGCGCAGGAACAAGTCGCGGCAAGGCGCGAGATCCAATCCACATTCTTGGGGGTTCCATGCAAAAGCCAATCACCACGGCCATCCTGGCCGCGATCGTCGGTGCCGGTGGGTCGCTTGCACCGATGCACGTTTCACAGGCCTCCGCTCCCGTGGCGGGCCCGTTCAAGGTGTTCGCACCGACCGCGGTGGCGCCGCGCGATGCGCAGCTCGTCGAGAGCTACGGCCGTTTCGGCCTGTATCGCGTCGATGCATCCACGCGCGATGCGATGAAGTCGCTGTCGGCCGATGTGCAGGCCGATCCCGAAGCCGACATGCTGCTGTTCACCGCCTATCCGTTCGACACCCAGCGCGGGCAACTGCAGGCGCCGGCGCCGTTCTCGCTCAATGCGGGCAGCGGGCCGCAGCTGCAGGTGCTGCAGTTCGTGGGTCCGGTCAAGCAGCAATGGCTCGATGCGCTCGCCGCGCGCGGCATCAAGCCGGTGCAATACGTGGCCAACAACGGCTACATCGTGTGGACCGACGCTGCCGCCCAGGCACGCCTGGCCGATCTGCGCGGCCGCGCCTCCTGGCTGCAGTTCGCCGCGCCGCTGTATGGCTTCCTCAAGGTCGACCCGACCGTGTCGGCGCACCTGACCAAGCCCGACTCCGCCAACGAGCAGATCGACATCGTGGTGCAGGTGTATCGCCACGCACAGGCCGAGCAGACGCGTGCGTTCGTCGAGAGCCTCGCGATCCTGCCGCCGGTGCAGCTCGGACCGCTCGGACCGGGCAAGCCCGACAACCACTGGGCGCCGGTGCTGGACCGCTACGACAACCTGCGCCTGACCGTGAAGGTCGGCGACATCGCCGCGATCGCCAATCGGCCCGATGTCACCTACGTCGGCATGCATTCGCCGCGCCGCATGATGGACGAGAAGCAGGACCTCATCATGGCGGGCGATTTCACGCCCGGCGCCGCTTCGATCGACTACCTGCAGATGCTGATCGATCGTGGTTTCAGCCAGAATCCGGCCGACTATCCGATCGTCGACATCACCGACAGCACGATCAATGAGGGCGGCACCGGCGTCACCGTGCTCAACACCGCCGACCCGAAGCTGCGCGTGGGCGGCAGTCCTTCCGGCGCGGTGCGCGTGGTCGCATTCAAGAACTGCTCCTCCACGCCGAGCACCTCGGTCGGTGCGATCGATGGCCATGGTTCGCTCAACGCGGGCATCGTGGTCGGCTACGACCAGACCACCGGCTCGCCCTACCAGGACAGCGATGGCCACCAGCTCGGCCTGGGCATCAACCCCTTCGGCCGCGTCGGCTCCACCGCGATCTTCGTGCCCAGCTACAGCATTTCCGCCTGTGGCAACACCGATGCCGGCGTGATCCTCGCCAACTGGCAATCGGGCGCACGCATCAGCACCAACTCATGGGGCGCTACCATCCCGCCCACGACCTACGACGACTCCGACCAGGCCTACGACATCGGTACGCGCGATGCCGATCCGGGAACCGCGGGCAACCAGGAGTTGATCTACCTGTTCGCGGCTGCCAACGACGGTCCCACCGCGGCCTCGGTGTCCTCGCCCGGCGCGGGCAAGAACGTGATCACCGTGGGCGCCTCGGAGAACGTGCGGCAAGGCTGGACCGACGGTTGCGGTGTCGGCAATGCCGGTGCCGACAATGCCAATGACATCATCGACTTCTCCAGCCGCGGTCCCGCACCGGGCCAGCGCGTCAAGCCCGAAGTGATCGGTCCGGGCACCCACATCCAGTCCGGCGCGAGCAACTATCCGGGCTATAACGGCAGCGGCGTGTGCGACCAGTTCCATCCGACCGGGCAGACCATCTTCGCGGCTTCTTCGGGCACCAGTCATTCCACCCCGGCGATGGCCGGCGTGGCTTCGCTCGCCTACCACTGGATCGAACGCGGTGGCGCGGGCGCGGGTGCGGGCACGGTCGACATGATCGGCGGCAACCGCGCGCCCAGCCCGGCCGGCATGAAGGCCTGGCTCATGGCGTTCCCGCGCTACCTGACCGGAGTCGATGCCAACGACACCTTGCCGTCCAATGCGCAGGGCTACGGCATGCCGATGATCTCGGACATGTTCGATGCCACGCCCAAGGTCGTGCTCGACCAGAGCGAGACCTTCGACAACAGCGGCGAGACGCGCAGCTACACCTGGGGCATCGCCGACAGCACCAAGCCGGTGCGCATCGCGCTGGCCTACACCGATGCGTTCGGCGCGCTCGGCACGAGTCCGCAGGTCAACAACATCGACCTCAAGGTCGAGATCGGGGGCCAGACCTACCTTGGCAACGTGTTCACTGGCGCCTTCAGCAGCACCGGTGGCAGCGCCGACACCAAGAACAACTACGAGGCGGTGTTCCTGCCTGCCGGCACCATGGGCGACGTCACGATCACGGTCACCGCGACCAATATCGCCGGTGATGGCGTGCCCAATTCCGGCGACGCCACCGATCAGGACTTCGCCCTCGTCTGCAGCAACTGCTCGCAGGCACCCACCTTCACGCTCAGCAGCCCCGACACGAGCGCGCAGATGTGCGCCGGCACGGATTTCCAGACCGTGGTCAACGTCGGTTCGATCCAGGGCTTCGTCGACCCGGTGTCGCTCGCGCTCAGCGGCGTTCCCGCCGGCGCGGCCGGTGCGGTGGCACCGACCACGGTGACGCCACCGGGAACCGCCGCGCTCGGCGTGGGCAACTCGGCCGGCGTCGCTGCGGGCGACTACACGATGACGCTGACCGGCACCTCCGGAACGATCGTGAAGTCACTCGACTTCGACCTGACCTACGCCACGCTGGCACCCAATGCTCCGACGCTGGATACACCCGCCGACGGCACGCCCAACCTGAGCCAGACCCCGGTGCTGAGCTGGCAGCCGAGCGCGCAGGCGTCCAGCTATGTCGTGGAAGTGGCGAGCGATCCGAACTTCGCCACGATCGTTGCCAGCGCCACGGTCAGCGACACGACCTGGACGGTCACGCCCGCGCTCAATTCCAACACCCAGTACTGGTGGCGCGTGTCGTCAGCCAACGCCTGCGGTGACAGCAACAGCGTCAGCGACCGCATCTTCGGCGACGGCTTCGATGGCGTTGCGCTGCCACCGCTCACCCAGGTGTTCTCGTTCACCACCCAGGCCCTGCCGGGCGACTGCTCGATCGGCAGCACGCAGCAGGTGCTGTGGAGCGACGGCCTCGAAGGCGATACCAGCGGCTGGGCACACAGCGGCACGCAGGACTCCTGGACGCTCGGCAGCACCTCGCACTCGGGTACCAAGGCCTGGCAGGCCAACAACTTCGGTTCGGTGTCCGACCAGCGCCTGGTCTCGCCCAGCGTCACGCTGCCCTCGAGCCTGACCGGTCTCAACCTCACGTTCTGGAACCAGCAGTCGATGGAGTCGCGCAGCGGCGGTTGCTTCGACGGCGCGATCCTCGAGGTGTCCACCGATGCCGGCGTCACCTGGACGCAGGTGCCCGGCGCGTCGATGCTGACCGACCCCTACGACGGTCCGGTCTCGACGGGCTACAGCAACCCGCTCGGCGGCAAGAATGCGTGGTGCGGCAATCCGCAGGCCTACACGCGTTCGGTGGTCGACCTGCAAGGCTATGCCGGACAGAGCGTGCGATTCCGCTTCCGCATGGCCAACGACTCGTCGCTCGCTCGCCCGAACCCGGGCTGGGCCATCGACGACCTGCAGGTGGCCGGCTGCGCGGTCAACTGATGTGTTTGGGCGTGGCGCCGTCACCGGCGCCACGCCATCCTTGCGGCCCCGTGGCGACGCGGGGCTTTTTTTTGGCCGGATTCAGCCCGAATTCAATGCGTGCTGCCGAGACTGCCGCCGATGCACGCAGCACCGACACCGCAGCATGGCTGAGCCGAACCCCACGCACGCGCAGCGCCGTGCGCGCGTGCGCTGCCGCCTGCTTGCATGGCTGGTCGGCGCATGCGTGGTCGCCTCGCCGGCGCTGGCACGCGAGTTGGATGTGCAGGAGGCGATCGCGCAGGCACAGCAGCAGACCCAGGGCAAGGTGCTGGCGGTGCAGACGCTGCGCGTGGGCAAGCGCAAGATCTACCGCATCAAGATCTTGACGCCCGCCGGCCAGGTGCGCATCGTCCAGATTGCGGCCGAACAATGACGTGACCGCATCAGCCAAAAGGACCACCCATGCGTGTACTGCTCGTTGAAGACGAAGCGCCGTTGCGCGAAACGCTGGCCGCGCGCCTCAAGCGCGACGGTTTTGCGGTCGATGCGGCCGGCGATGGCGATGAGGGCCTGTACCTCGGGCGCGAAGTGCCATTCGACGTCGCGATCATCGACCTGGGCCTGCCCAAGCTGCCGGGCATGGAGCTGGTCAAGGCCTTGCGCGAAGCCGGCCAGCGCTATCCGATCCTCATCCTCACCGCGCGCGCCTCGTGGCAGGACAAGGTGCAGGCGCTCAAGTACGGCGCCGACGACTACCTGGTCAAGCCGTTCCATGTCGAGGAGCTGCTCGCGCGCATCAACGCGCTGGTGCGCCGCGCCAGCGGCTGGTCGCGGCCGACGCTGGAATGCGGTCCGGTCGTGCTCGACACCACCGCGCAGACCGTGCGCGTCAACGGCGGCAACGTCGACCTGACCAGTTACGAGTACAAGGTGCTCGAATACCTCATGCTGCATGCGGGTGAGCTGGTCTCCAAGGCCGATCTCACCGAGCACATCTACCAACAGGATTTCGACCGCGACTCCAACGTGCTCGAAGTGTTCATTGGCCGCCTGCGGCGCAAGCTCGATCCCGACAACACGATCAAGCCGATCGAGACCGTACGCGGCCGCGGCTACCGCTTCGCGCTCGCGCGCAGCCAGGCGGCGGACGAAGGCGACTCCAGCGCGGGCGCCTGAGGAGCACGCGCGTGGCGCGGCCACTGTCGCTGCAGGCGCGTTCGCTCGCCGCGGCCAGCACCGTGCTCGCGGGGTTCCTCGCGCTGGCGTTCTTCGCACTCGACAACGCGTTCTACAGTGCGGCGCAGAGCGCTCTGCACGAACGCCTGCAGGGCTACATGTATGCCTATCTCGCGGCTGCCGACACCACCCGCAGCGGCGCGCTGATCCCGCCCGAGGTCGGCCCCGATCCGCGCTTCGACCGCCCCACCACCAGCGGCCTGTACGCGGCCATCCTCGGCAACAAGATCGCCGGCTCCAAGGCCCGGCAATGGCGTTCGCCATCGGCGCTGGATCGCGACCTGCCATTCGACCAGCCGTTGCCGCGCGGCGAGGCGCGCTTCGAGGGTCCGCTCGCGACCTCGGTCGGAACCCTGTACGTACTCGCCCAGGGCGTGGACTGGCTCACCGAGGGCAAGAGCGAGCTGCACCTGACGATCTACGTGGCCGAGGACAGCGCCACGCTCGACCAGCAGCGCGTCGCGTTCCGCCGCACGCTGCTGTTCTGGCTCGGCATCCTCGGCACCGCGCTGCTGCTGCTGCTGCTGCTCGTGCTGCGCTGGAGCCTGGCGCCACTGCGACGCGTTGCGATCGATCTGGCCGAGGTCGAGCGCGGCGCGCAGGAGCGCCTCGGCGGCGCCTACCCGATCGAGCTTCGCGGGCTCACCCGCAGCATCGACAATTTCATCGAGGGCGAGCGCGAGCGCGTCAAGCGCTATCGCAACACCTTGTCCGACCTCGCCCACAGCCTCAAGACCCCGCTCGCGGTGATGCGCAGCCAACTCGAAAGCGAGGCCGACGGCAAGACCCTGCGCTGGAACGTGCTCGAACAGGTCGGGCGCATGGACGAGATCGTCGCCTACCAGTTGTCGCGTGCCGCCACCTCGGGCCACCAGACCTTTGCCACCCCGCTGCCGATCGAACCGTATGCGGAAGAAGTGGTGCGCAGCCTGGAGAAGGTCTATGCGGGCAAGAACATCCTGTGCGAATTCGAGCTCGACGCGGCCGCGCGCTTCCACGGCGACCAGGGCGACCTGCTCGAATTGCTCGGCAACCTGCTCGAGAACGCGTTCAAGTGGGCACGGCGGCGCGTGCTGCTCGGCACCCAGGTGGTGGCGGGCGAACAACGCGCGGGCATGACCCTGTGGGTCGAGGACGACGGTCCCGGCATCGCGGACGACCAGGTCGAACACCTGCTGCAACGGGGCGTGCGCGGCGACGAGCGCGTGCAGGGCCACGGCATCGGCCTGTCGATCGTGCAGGACATCGTCAAGGCCTACCGGGGCGAGTTGCAGGTGAGTCGCTCGCCGCTGCTCGGCGGCGCGCGCTTCAGCGTGACCTTGCCGGCACGCTGAAACGCGCGCGGCCCGTCACCGGGCCCCGAGTCCCCTGGATTCGGCTCACAGCGTCGCGAGCGCGGCGATCTCGGCCGCGAGCCGCGCACGCACGCTGTCACGGGCATAGTGCTCGAGCACATAGGCGCGCGCGCGCCGCGCCTGCTCGCCGCGGGCATCGGCATCGAGCGCGCGCACCGCGTCGATCGCAGCGTGCAGCTCGACCTGGTCATGGAACAGCCAGCCGCTGCCGCTGTCCTTGACGTGGTCGGCCAGCACCTCGCACGCGCCGTTGACGATGACCGGCGTGCCCTGCGCCATCGCCTCGAGCACGACGATGCTCAGGCTTTCATAGGCCGAGGGGTGCACGAACGCGGTGGCTCCGGCCATCAGCGCGAACTTGCGGGCCTCGTCGACGAAGCCGAGGTAACGCACGCCCGGTGTGGCCTGGAGGCCGAGCTTGTCGGTCCCGGTCAGCACCAGCTGCAGATCGCCACCGTGCGCGCGCCGATACGCCGCGAATGCCTCGATGAGCATGGCGCAGCCCTTGTGGCTGTCGATGCGCCCGCAGTAGAGCAGGTAGGGTGCGGGCTCGCGCGCGGGTTCGACCGGCGCGGTCGCGACCGTCATGGCCACGATGTTGCCGCGCTCGACCCCCCACAGGCGCGCGCCGAGCCGCCGTTCGGCCGGCGTGTTCCACAACAGCCGTGGCGCGCAGCGGCCCAGGTGTGCGAACACGCTGAAATGGCCGGCGGGCTCGTCATGCAGGGTCGGCACGATGGCCCAGCGCCGATGGCCGAGTGCGCGCGCGCCATCGAGCGTGGTCGAGTACAGGTAGGTGAGGAACAGCACCGCGGCGTAGTCCTCGCCATGCCGCGCGAGATGCTCGACCAGGTCCGGGCAGGTCGGGCCCTGCGCGCAAATGAACTCTTCCTGCAGCGCCTCGGGCCAGCGCACGCGCACCTGGCTGCCGCGGGTGGCATCGAAATGCGCGAGCAGGCGCCGATGCAGGTCATGAAAGTAGGGGCTGCGGCCACGCGCGACATGGAAACGGCGGATCGTCACCCCGTCGCGCCGCTCGCTGCCGACCGGCAGGTCGTTGGCCCAGCTCACGTAGTCCTGCGCGCTCGAGCTCAGCACCTCGACCTCATGATCGGCCGCGAGCAAGGTCGCGTACTGCCAGGCCAGCGCCTCGGCACCGCCGACCAGCGATTCATGACAACGCGGCACCACGATCGCAACGCGCGTCACGACACTGCCTCCAGCACCTGGTGAAACCGTGTGCGCAGTGCGTGCGTGCTGTAGGCCTGCTGGTAACGGCGGCGTCCCGCGTCACGCAATTCGTTGCGGAACCCTTCATCGCTGGCCAGTCGCGCGATGCTCGCCGCGTGCAGCCATGGGTCGGGTTCGGGCCACACGATGCCGCCCCCGCCGATGGTTTCGGGCAGCGCGCTGGAGCCGTAGGCGACCACCGGCGTGCCCAGCGCCATCGCCTCGACCACGGGCACACAAAAGCCCTCATGCCGGCTCATCGTGAGAAAGGCATGGCTGGCGAGGTAGGCGGACTTGAGCTGCGCCGGACTGACCGAATCGAGCCAGCGCACGCGAGCGCCGAGGCGATGCTGGTCGATGCGCGCGCGAATGCGTTCGGTCCAGCCCTTGAGCTGCGGATCGGACTTGCCGACGATGAGCAGGCGCGCCGGGTCGCCCCAGCCATCGACCAGCGCCGCGAACGTATCGACCAGTTCGAGGTGGCCCTTGTTCGGCGCCACCCTGCCGACCATGAGCACGTTGCGCGCACCATCGCCCAGCGCATCGAGCAAGGGCAGGTCGGCCTCGATCGTGAGCAGGTCGTCGATGCGATGGAACGGCGCGAGCACGGCGCTGCGTGCCCGCGGCGCACCCGCCGCGATGAGCTCCTCGCTGTTGTAGGTCGAGCCGCCCAGATACAGCTCGCAATCGAGCCTGGCCACCTGCGGGATCTCGGCGCGACCGCGCTCGCAGGCGGCCACGTGCGCGGCCGAGTAGCCCGCGAAGAACTCCGGCGGGGTGATGTTCTGGTAGCGCACGATGCGGTAGCCGCGCGCGCGGCGCAGGATGTCCAGCGCCACCGGCCAGCCCACCGAGAACTCGTACAGCATGAGGTCGGCAGGCCCGCCCGCGAAGTCGAGCGCCTTGTTGGGTGGATAGGTCGGCTCGGCCACGCCCAGCGCCTGGTCGCAGAAGATGCGCGTGTCGATGCCGCGCTCGCGCAGCAGGCCCGCCATCGCCAGCACATCGTTGCCGACCGCATCGCGGTCGGCGAGCACCGGCAGCAGGATCGCGGCCTTCATGCGAATCCGTGCTCGCGCAGGATGCGCGCCAGTTCCGCCGCGAGCCGCGCCGGCGCAAACACCTCGGCATAGCGCTGGCGGCCGCGCTCGCGCAGCGTGGTGCGCAGGTCGAGGTCCGCGTGCACGCGCGCGATGGTCGCGGCGATCAGCCAGGCATCGGCATCCTCGGGCCACAGCAGGCCGGCCGTGCCGAGCGTGGACGGCATCGCGCTGGAGGCCAGCGCGATCACCGGGGTGCCGATCGCCATCGCCTCCACCAGCGGCACGCAGAAGCCTTCGTGGCGGCTGAGCATGACCAGCATGCCGGCATGCTCGCAGGCGGCGCGCAGTTCGGCGCCGTTGGCATCCTGCAGCCAGACCACATGGTCCTGCATGCCGCGCTCGGCGATGCGCGCCTGCACCGCGGCCCCGTAGCTGGCGAGGTTGGGATCGAGCTTGCCGATCAGCAGCAGGCGGGCCGCCGACAGGCCATCGGCCACGGTCGCGGCCAGCGCGTCGATGAGTTCGAGGTAACCCTTGTTGGGCGATTGCCGGCCGACCATGAGCAGCAGGGGACCGCCACGCGGGATGCGCCGTGCGTCGGGCGCGAGCGCAAGCAGCTCGTCGATCTCGTGGAACGGTGGCAGCACCACGCAGCGCTCGGCGGCAACGCCACGGCTGGTGAAGTCCTCGATGTTGTAGGGCGAATCGCCCAGGTACAGCTCGCAGCCGAGCGCGGCGAACGCCGCGAGCTGGGCCCGCCCCTCGGCGCAGGCATTGACGTAGCCGGGCGACCAGCCCTCGAAGAATGCGGGTGGCGTGATGTTGTGGTAGCGCACGATGCGGCGCGCACGCGTGCGCCGGAGCAGGTCGAGCGCGAAATCCCAGCCCACGCAGTAGTGGTAGATCACCACGTCCTCGCGCGAGTGCAGCCACGCGTGCAGCGTCTGCGGATCGAGCACGGCCTCGTCGATGCCGCGCGCATGCGGCGCGAACAAGGCGACTTCGTGGCCAAGCGCGCGCAGCGCGCCGGCCATGCCGCGCGCATCGTTGCTCACCGCATCGTGCGGGGCGAGCCCGGGAACCAGCATCGCGACCCTCATCGGCGCGCTTCCGCGACCCGCGCCACCCGGCCCTTGCCGCGCAGCCTCCGGGCCATGCACCCGCCGGCCGTGCGGGCCCGGAACCTTGAACGGCACGCTGGCTTCATGGCTGGCGCGCCAGCACCGCACTGCCGCCGTGGCCCGCCACGACCTCGGCCGCGACGAATCCCGCCGCGGCGAGCAGCGCCGCGCAGCTGCGCGCATCGAGCAGGCGCACGCGGTAGTGCTGCGGCTCGTCCTCCACGCGCAGCAGCAGCCAGGCGCCCGGCGCGAGCGCTCTGCGTGCCTCGTCGAGCAGGCGCGTCACTGCTTCGCGGCCGTCGAGCAGGCTCGCCGACACGGTCAAGGCGGCCACGCCCGCATCGGCGCAACGCGTCAGCGCATCGAGCGGCGCGCCCAGCGCCACGGTGGTGCCGTCCTGCCGCGCGCGCGCGACCAGCTGCGCATTGGCCTCGACGCCATCGGCCACGAGGCCCGCGGCCGCGAGCGCGCGCAGCCATGTGCCGGCACCACTGCCAAGGTCGAGCACGCGCGTGCCCGTGCCCAGGCGCGTCGCAAGCAGGGCACTCCATGCACGCTGGCGCTCGCTGCGCTGCGCCTGCGCCGCCACGTCTTCGCCCACCGCTGCGGCCAAGGCGTCTTCCCGCGCCTGCGCCTGTGCCGTGGCTTCGTCGAGCGCGGCCAGCGCCTGCTGCAGGCTCGCGAGCCAGTGATGGGTCGCATGCACCTCGTGGCGCAGCTGGGTGAGCTCACCGGTCGAGGCCTGCGCCTCGGCCTCGATCGTGCGCGCGAGTGCATCGGCGCGCTGCTGCAGCTGGGCCAGCTGCTGCTCGAACTGCGCGCTGCCGCGCTGCAGCTCGGCCACCAGCGCCTGCTGCGCGGATGCGAGCGCCTGCTGCGCGGCTTCGTGGCCCGCAAACCGCGTCTGGCAGTCGCGCTGCAGGGTGCGCAGGTCACTGAAGCGCGCCGCGTTGACCGTATCCATCGCGCGCTGGTGGCGCATGAGGACCGGCAGGCCCGCGAGCGCGAGGCCCCAGTCGACCACGAAGCCGAGCACGGGCACGCGCGCGAACTTGGCCAGCAGGTAGCGCGGCAGCAGTCCGCGCACGCGCGCGCCGATGCGGCGGCCTTCGCCCGACCAGCGCAGGTCGCCGAGGATCTCGGCCTTGGGCGCGCCCTCGATCAGGCGTCGCAAGTGCTCGCCCGCGCCTGCAGGGTCCGGCTCGCGCTTGAGCAGCGAACGAAAGGCATGGTCGATGAAGGCACCGTAATCAGCGCCCGTGAGATCGGCGATCACGTAGTCGAGTCGCGCCGGCTCGATGCCACTGCCGGCCGGCGCGGGGTCGGCCGTGGTCGCGACGCGCGGCTCGATGCGCGGCAACGGCGTGCGCTGGCGTGCCGCGGCGGCCTCGTCGCGGATCTCGGCCTTGATGCGCTCGAGCCAGGGATCGGGCGAATCGGTGCTCACGAGCATTCATCCTCGATCAGCAGTGGGCGGCCCACCGCAGGGCGGGCGCGCACGGGTTGCGCAGCCTGCCAGCATGGTGGCCGGGTTTCAGGGGTTGGCCCGCAGGGCGGCGCCGAGCGGGATGATGCCATAGGCCCGCGCGGTGCCGACATCAATCAACGCATAATCGGGCGCATGCCGGCCATCGAGCCGGCGCGCGGCCTTGCGCCAGCGGGTCGCGCCTGCGCGCAGCGCCGCGTCCAGGTCGGCATGGCCGAGCAGGGTGGTTTCGAGAAACTGCGTTCCCCGCGTGCCCGGCACCTCGTAGCCGACGAAGGCATGGCCGGGCACCAGCGCGATGCGCGCATGCAGGCCGAGGCGTTCGAGCCACGATGCGATCAGCACGCTGCCATCGATGCAGTTGGCCCGCCGCTCGCGCAGCACCTGGCCGGCCGAACGCACGCGCTGGCTCCACACGCTCGGTCCGCGCGCAAGCGCCGGATCACCCGGGTCGTAGCGCACGCCGCGCGCATTGAGCACATGCCACAGCGCGCGCAGGCGGCGGCGCGCCTGGCGCGCGGCATCGGCATCGGCGCGCTCGAAGGCCGGATCGAACTCGCGCGCCTGCGCCAGCAAGGCGTCGATCGCGGGATCGTAGGGGTCGACGTAGGCGGCGAAGATCCACGACAGGTCGACCCGCACGCCGCTGTCGCGGATGAAGTAGGCCGCCTCGTCGAGCGGGTGCAGGCGCACCACGACCTCGCGCTGCAGCGTCGTGTCGCCCACCTCCAGTTGCACCTGCAGGCGCTGCGTGCGCACCGCCTCGACCTCGCGCAATGCGGTGGCGTCCCAGCGCAGCGGCAGACGCAGCACGACCTCGCCGCCGCCCGCCAGCGCGCTCGCCTGCGCGGGCTCGCGCAGCCCCGGGGTGCGCAGCTGCGCGCGCAGGCGCGTGCCCGCGGCCACACCATTCACCACCACCGCGACCAGTCCGTCGCCGCCGGCGCTGGCCGACCACTGCAGCACCGGATACAGCTCGCCCGCGGGCGTCACCTCGACCTGCCAGTCGAGCGCGAGCGCGAGCGGAGCCACGAGCACGGCGAACAGCCACCACCAGCGATGACGGGAGCGAAGCGGGCGCCGCGCTGCGGCGGTTGCACGGGAACACATCGGCGCACTATCGTTGCGGGCCACGACGGCTGTCCAGCCCACCAGCAGGGGAAATGCACATGCGTAGCCACCTCGTCGCGGCCCTGATCGCCTGCACGCTCGCGGCGTGCGCGCCCTCGACGCCTGAGCCGGCCGCCGACAAGGCGACTCCGGCGGCCGCGCCCGCCGCGCCCGCCCCGGCCGCGACGCCGAACCAGCCACCCGTGACCGCGGCGACCAAGGAAGTCCCCGAAGGCGACTGCGGCGACCAGTCCGCGTTGCCCGCCGAGCAGCGCATCGCCAACACCGCGCGCTGGACCACCGCCAGCGAGCAGAACAACTTCGGCTTCGACGTGTTCCGCGGCGACGCGGAAAAGGGACCGTTCACCAAGCTCACCCAGGAACCGATCCTTGGCGCGGGCACCTCGGACGAGACCCACAAGTACGAGTTCCGCGACGACAGCATCGACCCGTGCAAGGGCTACTGGTACTACGTCGAGGGCATTTCCACCAGCGGCGCGCACGAGCGCTTCTCGCCGGTGTTCCACGCACCGCCCAAGCTGCGCGCGCGTGGCAGTGCGCCGGCCACCGCGCCAGCGGCCGCGGGTGCGACCACGGCCGCGCCGCCAGCCACGCCGACACCGCCACCTGCCGCCGCGCAGCGTTGACGCGCACCGCGCGCGGCGCCTGACGCGCGGCAAGCCGCTCATGACCCTGCATGTGCGCCACCGCGGCACCGCGCTGGCGTTCGTGGTGTTGTTCGCGCTCGGCCAGGCGCTGCTGTGGTATGCCTACTACGGCCACGGCGCCAAGGTGCTGATCGGCGACGAGCAGGGCTACCAGGACACCGCACTGGCGATCCTCGCGGGCGGGCCGTGGATGCCCAGCTCGATCTGGCCGCCGCTGCAGCCGCTGCTGCTGGCCGCGCTGTACTGGCTCGCGGGCAGCCATGTGCTGGTGGCGCAGATCGCGCAGACCCTGCTGCTGCTGGCTTGCGCGCTGCTGCTGCGCGGCCTGTGGCGCGAACTCGGCGGCAGCGTGGCCGCGGCCAACTGGGCCGCGGCGCTGCTGCTGCTGAGCCCGCCGATCGCGGCCTATGCGCAGTGGCTGTGGCCGGAGATCCCGCACCTGTTCCTGTTGCTGGCCGCGCTGCGCCTGCTCGCACTCGCGCGCCGCCAGTGGCTCGCGCCGGCCGCGCATGGGCGCGCAGCGGGCACGGCGGCGCTGGCCGGCGTCTGCGTCGGACTGGCGCTGCTGGCCAAGAGCCTGCTCAGCGGATTCTGGCCGCTGTTCCTGCTCATGTTCGTGCGCCGCACGCGGCCACGCGGCGGCTGGCGCGCGGCGGCCGCGTTCGTGCTCGGGCTTGGCCTGGTCACCGCCCCCGCGCTCGTGCACGGCTGGCGCAGCCACGGCAAGCCGATGATCGCCGACAGCTCGGTCTACAACCTGTGGATGGGCCTCACCGATCGTTGGCGCAGCGACTACGTGCAGGACATGGGCGGCATCGAGCTGCCCGCCTTCCTGGCCAGCGGCAGCACGCCGCAGCAGCGCAATGCGGTGTACCTGGGCAAGGTGCGCGAATGGGTGGCCGGACACGGCCTCGGCAACGTGCTCGCGGCGCAGCTGGGGCGGCAGTACTTCCGCCTGTTCAACGCCAAGACCCTGCTGGTGTCGCAACTGCCCGGGCCCGCCTGCGCGGGACACCTGTCGACCTACCACACCGCGCCCTGGCTCACGCGCACGCTGACCTGGCTCAACCACGCCAGCCATGCGCTGATCCTCGTCGCCGCCGCGTTCGGCCTCGCCTGCTGGCGCCGGCGCATGGGCATGCTGCACCTCGTGGTCGTGCTGCTGGCCGCCTACCAGCTCGTGCTGTTTGCGTTCATCCACGTCAAGGCGCGCTTCCTGCTGCCGCTCATGCCATTCCTGTGCGGGCTCGCGGGCGAGGTGCTCGCGCGCCTCGCCGCGTCGCGCCGCGCTGTGGGCATGTGCACGGCTGCGGCCGGCGAGGCGTCGGGTCGATCGCATACGCATGCGGCGCCGCCGGCCTTGGCTGCGAGCCCGGACCATCCGCCAGGTCCGGGCGCCGCGCGCCTGCTCGCGGGTGCGGCACTGGCCGCGCTGCTGCTCGTGCTGGCGTTCGCGCCGGCCGCGCTCGACCGGCTGTGCGCCGGCTGAGGACAACCGCGCATGCCGAATCCGGTATCCTCGCGCACCTTCACCCCGGTCCGCCCATGCGTCGCCACCTGATCGAACTCATCGCGTTCAGCACCTATGCCGAACTGCGCGCCGAAGCCGCCCGCAGCTACCTGGGCCTGATCTGGTGGGTGCTCGAACCGGCCATGATGATGGCCGCGTTCTGGCTCGTGTTCGACGTGATCCTGCACAGCGGCGGGCCCGACTACATCCCGTTCCTGCTGATCGGTCTGACCGTGTGGCAGTGGATGAAATCGTGCATCACCCACGGCGGCTACGCGATCTGGTCGAACCTGCCGATGGTGCGCCAGGTGGCGCTGCCACCGCTGGTGTTCGCGCTGATCGCGATGCTCGCCGACACGGTCAAGTTCCTCATCATCTTCGCGCTGCTGGTGGCGATCCTGTGGATGCTGGGCTACCCGCCCAACGCGCAGTACTGGGCCCTGCCGATCCTGTTCCTCGCGATCTTCCTCGCCGCGGCCGGCGCCGGTTTCGTGGTCGCGGCGCTGGTGCCGCTGGTGCCGGACCTGCGCTTCGTGATCGAACAGGTGCTCATGGTGGTGATGTTCCTGTCGGGCGTGGTGTTCCCGCTCACCCAGGTGCCCGAGTCGCTGCAATGGCTCATGGCGCTCAATCCGGTGGCGGTGGTGATGGACGATGCGCGCGCGATCCTCATGCACGGCCAGCTGCCCAACTGGGTCGGGCTGGGCAAGATCTACGCGATCTCGATCGTGCTGTGCACGGTCGGCGTGCTGTTCGTGCAGCGGCTTGCGCCGCGCTTCCCCAAGCTGGCGAGCTGACATGGGCGAGATCTTGGTCGAGCTCGAACACGTGGGCGTGGCGTTCCAGGCGCAGCGCAGCATCGGCGGTGGCCGCTTCTGGGCGCTGGAGGACGTGAGCCTGCAGCTGCGCCGCGGCGAGCGCCTGGGCGTGATCGGCCGCAACGGCGCCGGCAAGAGCACGCTGCTGCGCGTACTGGCCGGCATCCTCGTGCCCGACCGCGGCCGGGTGCGGCGCGCGCGCGTGTCGTGCCAGCTCATGTCGCTGTCGCTCGGCTTCGTGCCCTACCTGTCGGGGCGCGACAATGCGGTGCTGTCGGGCCTGCTGCTGGGCCTGCGCCGGCGCGACATCGTGGCGCGCCTGCCCGCGATCCGCGAGTTCTCCGAGCTCGGCGACTTCTTCGAACAGCCGATCGCGACCTATTCGGCCGGCATGAGCATGCGCCTGGCCTTCGCGGTCGCGATGCAGGTCGAACCCGACGTGCTGCTCATCGACGAGGTGCTCGCGGTGGGCGATGCCGAGTTCCAGGCCAAGTCGGGCGCGGCGCTGCGCCAGCGCATGGGCGACGGCCAGACCGTGGTGCTGGTCAGCCACGACGAGAAGCAGATCGCCGAGCGCTGCGATCGCGTGCTGTGGATCGAACACGGCCGCAGCGTGCTCGAAGGCGGGCGCGACGAGGTGTTCGCAGCCTATCATCGCGCCCAGCATCCCGCGCCGGAGGCGGCGTGAATGGAACTGCCGTGGTCGACGACGACAGCCAGCGCATCCACGCGATCGCCACGCGCCTGGCGCTGACGCCGGATGTCGCACTGGTGCTGGCCGCGCGCCTGGCGCGACGCGGCGGCGGGCCCGACCCGGCCTGGCTCGCGGCCGAACTCGCACGCCTGCGTGCCGCGCCGCAGGCGCTGACCGGCGTCGCCGCGCTGCTCGCGCTGGATCCGTTCGCGTTCGCGCTCGACGAGGTCGACACCGCGCTGGCCACGCTCGCGCGCGCCGCTGCGCCGGAACCGCCATGAGCACGCGCGGCGCCAGCCTGATCGTGCTCGCGTGGAACCAGTGGCCGACCACGCGACGCTGCCTCGACTCGCTGCTGGCGACGCTGCCGTTCGCCGCGCGCGTGATCGTGGTCGACAACGGCAGCCAGGACGAGACGCCACAGGCGCTGCAAGGCTATCGCGACCGCTTGCAGGTGGTCACGCTGCCGACCAACCTCGGCTTCGTGCGCGGCATGAACGCAGGCATCACCGCCGCGGCCGAGGACGACGACCTCGTGCTGCTCAACAACGATCTGGTGTTCGGCCAGGCGGACTGGCTCGAGCGCCTGCGCGACGCGGCCTATGCCGATGCCGCCACCGGCATCGTCGGTTGCCGCCTGCGCGGCCCCGAACCCGAAGGCCGGCTCTACCACGCCGGCGGCTTCATCGAGGCCGACGGCCTGTGGGGCCAGCAGACCGAAGCGGGCCTGGTCGAACGCGACTTCGGCCAGTATCCGCGCACGCGCCGCGTGCAGGCGATAGCGTTCGCGCTGGCCTATCTGCGCCGCGACTGCGTCGATCGCATCGGCGGGCTCGACGAGGCGTTCCACAGCTACTTCGAGGACACCGACTACTGCCTGCGCGCGGCCGCCGCCGGCATCGCCACGGTCAACGCCGGCGCGGTCACGCTGCAGCACGACCAGCACGGCTCCACGCTCGACGACGGCGGCTTCCGCCGGCGCCTGTGGAGCGCGAGCCGCGCCACCTTCGCCGCGCGCTGGCAGGGGCAGCTGCTCGCGGGTTATCGCGGCAACGTGCTGTGGCAGGGCAGTTCGCGCACACCCCGCGCCGTGGCGCACCTGACGCGGGCCCTGCTGCGCCGGCTCGACGCGCGCGGTCTGCGCATGAGCCACGAGCCGCTGCGGAGTGAGGTGCCCGACGCGCAGGATTTCCGCCTCGATCTCGCCACGCGGCTGCGCTGGCCGCATCCGGCCGACGCCGCGATCGTGTGCGCCGACGGCGCGCACTTCGCCCGCGCACGCGCGCGTTGCCGCATCGGCATCGGCTGGACCCGTTGGCAGGGTGTCGATGCGCGCTGGCGCGCGCAGGCCGACGCGCTCGACCTGCTGCTGGTGCCCGACACCTTCCAGCGTGACACCCTGCTCGCGGCCGGCGTGCGCACGCCGATGCAGGTGCTGCCGCTGGGCGTGGACCGCGACTACTGCCACCCGCAGGTGCCCGGCCGCGACCCGGCCGCGCAGCACTTCACCTTCCTCGCCCGGGTCGAGGACCTCGCCTGCGATGCGCCCGAACTGCTGGTGGCGGCGTTCCGCGCCGCATTCGCGCCGCACGAGGCGGTCGCGCTGCACCTGCATCTGGTGCCGGGCCCGCAGGCGCGGGCCGCGTTCGAGCGCATCGCCGCGGCCGCGGGCGATGACCCGCGCGTCGGCGTGCTGCGCCACTGGAGCTGGCCCTGGCACCAGCGCGCGCGCTTCCTGCGCAGCGGCGACGCCTGGGTGGCGGTACGGCGCGATGGCGGTTACGACCCCGATGCCGCCGATGCGCTGGCCTGCGGGCTGCAGCTCATCGCCAGCGATTTCGGCAGCAATGGCCTGCTTGCGCGCGCGCACGGCATCGCGGTGGCGACGCGGCGCGTGCGCGATCCGCGCAGCGGCCTGGACTGGGTCGAACCCGAACCCGATGCACTGGTCGCCGCGCTGCGCGCCGCGCAGGCGCGTGCGCCCAGTGACGCCGCGGCTGCTGCGGCCGCCGAGCGTTTCGCCGCCGCGCACGACATCGAAGCCAGCGCCGACGCGCTCGCCGCGCAGGTCACTGCGCTGGCCGGCTTGCGCGCCGCGCCGGCACCGGTGGCGCCGCACCAGCCCGCGGCGCTGCCACGCCGCGCCAGCGGCCAGCTCATCGTGCTTGGCATGCACCGCGCCGGCACCTCGAGCGTGGCCGGCCTGCTCGCGCGGCTGGGCGCGTACGCGGGGCCCGAGACCGACCTGCTGGTCGGTCCCGACAACCCCAAGGGACACTACGAATCCGGGCGCCTGCACGGCGCCTGCGTGCGCCGGCTCGAACTGGCCGGCGGCGACTGGCGCTCGCCGCCACAGTCCGCACCCACGGCGGCCGTCGACGAGTTCCGGCGCCACGTCGGCGCGCTCATCGACGAGTTCGACCGGCAGCGGCCCTGGCTCATGAAGGAACCGCGCCTGTGCCTGCTCGTGCGCGAGCTGCTGCCGTTGCTGACACGGCCGCTGTTCGTGCACGTGGTGCGCGATCCGGCCGCGGTGGTGGCCTCGCTGGTGCGGCGCGATGCGATGCCCGTGGCGCAGGCGTGGGCGCTGTGGGAGCACTACACGCGCGCCGCGTTCGCATCGAGCGCGGGCTGGCCGCGGCTCGTGGTGGACTACGACGCGCTGTGCGCACAGCCGCTGGCCGGCGCGCGCGCACTGCTCGACGCGCTCGACGCGGCCGGCGTGGCCGGCCTGGCCTGGCCGGGTGACGCGGCGATCAGCCAATGGATCGACGCACCGGCGCGCAGCCAGGTCGCCACCGGCACGCCCACGCCCGCGCAACGCGCGCTGCAGGCCGCGATCGCCGACCGCAGCATCCTCGCAGCCGATGCCGCGCCGGCCACGCGCGGGGCAGCCTGATGTTCGCATTCCTGCGCCGCCGCATCGGTCCACGCTGGCTGCCGCCACTGCGCGGGCTGCGCTGGGACGGCACGCGCCTGGCGCTGCAGGCGCAACCGGGCACCCCCGCGCTCGCGCTCGAACTGGACGGCTGCCATTTCGACGAACTGGCCTGCGACGCGCACGGCCACGCGCAGCTCGAGTTCGAGTTCGCGGTCAACGGCGCGGCCGGCGTGAGCGTGCTGCCGCGCGCGCGGCGCGACGGCGCGGCGCTGGCCAGCGCACCGCTCGCGCTGCTGCCCGGTCGTGCCGGCCACGCCGGCACCCTGCCGCAACGGCCGCTGCGCCGGGTTGCCGGCGGCGCGCAGACCGTGCCCTTCGGCACCGACGTCGCCGGTACCGAAGTCGCGATCGTGGTGCCGGTGTACAACGCGCCCGCACTGGTCGAGCGCTGCCTAGCCAGCGTGGCCGCCCACACCAGCGGCCATGCGCGCCTCATCGTGATCGACGATGGCAGCAGCGATGCCGCACTCGCGCCGCTGCTGCAGCGCTGGGCCCGACTGCCGCGCGTGAGCGTGCTGCACAACGAACGCAACCGCGGCTTCACCGCCACCGCCAACCGCGGCATCGCCGCCGCCGGGCGCGCCGACGTGGTGCTGCTCAATGCCGACACCGAAGTCGGCCCGAACTGGCTGCAGGGCCTGCGCCGCGCCGCCTGCAGCGATCCCGGCGTGGCCACCGTGACCGCGGTGTCCGACAACGCGGGCGCGTTCTCGGTGCCCGAACTGGAGCAGGCCAACGCCTGGCCCGCGGCCTGGGACTTCGTCACTGCGGCGCGGGCGCTGTGGCAGCAGGCCGGGCTGGCCTATCCGCAGTTGCCCACCGGCAACGGCTTTTGCATGTACATCAGGCGCAGCGCGCTCGATGCGGTCGGTGCGCTCGACGAGGCCGCGTTCCCGCAAGGCTACGGCGAGGAAAACGACTTCTGCCAGCGCGCCGCGCGCGCGGGCCTGCGCCATCTCATCGCGGGCAATGTCTACGTGCGCCACGAGCGCAGCGCGAGCTTTGGCGCCGAGCGCCGCGCCGCGCTCGGTGCCGCCGGCATGGCGGTCCTGCGCGAGCGCTGGCCCGATTACGAGCGCGAGGTCGGGCGCCAGCTGCGTTCCTTCGCGCGGCGCGTGCTCGACTGGCGCGTGCGCCGCGCGTTTGCCGCTGCCGCCACAGCCACGCCCAGACCGCGGCTGCTGTGGGTCGGGGCGGGCGCGCCGCGCTGGCCCGATGCCGAGGTGTGGAACCTCGTGGCCAACGGCAGCGAGAACGAACTGCTGCTCGACGGCACGCTCGTGGCCAGCTGCACCTGGCAGGCACACGATCCCGAGCCGTCCTATCGCGCGCTGTGGGACTGGCTGCAGCTGTTCGCGATCGAACGCCTGCTGGTCACGCGCGACGGCGACGACGCGACGCAGATCCTGTGCCGCCTGCTCGACATCCCGATCCTCCGCGTGACAACGCCGTTGGCCGCGACCGCGCAGGCGGCGCTGGCCGGGGCCGAGCCACGCCTGCGCAGCCTGATGGAGAGCCCATGACCTGGCACCTGCGCCACGCCCTCATCACCGGCATCAGCGGCCAGGACGGCGCGCTGCTGGCCGCGCAACTGCTCGCCCGCGGCGTGGGCGTGACCGGCACCCACCGGCCGGCGCGCACGCTCGACGACTGGCGCCTGCGCGAGCTCGGCATCGCCGACCATCCGCAGCTGCGCTACAGCGCGCTCGACCCGACCGATGCGGGTGCCTGCGCGGCCCTGCTCGGCCAGCTGCAGCCCGATGCACTGTTCCACCTCGCCGGCCAGTCGCGCGTGGCCGAGTCCTTCAGCGCGCCGCAGGCCAGCATCGCGGCCAACGGCGGCAGCACCCTCAACCTGCTCGAAGCGCTGCGCCTGCACGCGCCGCGCACGCGCATGGTGCTCGCATCCAGCGCCGAGATCTTCGGCGCGCCCGCGCAGTCACCGCAGGATGAATCCACGCCACTGGCCGCGCGCTCGCCCTATGGCGTGTCCAAGCTGCTGGCGCACAGCGCGATCGGCGCCTGGCGCGCGAGCTATGGCGTGCACGCCTCCAGCGCGATCCTGTTCAACCACGAATCGCCGCTGCGCGACGCGGCCTTCGTCACGCGCAAGATCACGCTCGCGGTCGCCCGCATCGCGCGCGGGCTCGATCACGAGGTCGTGCTGGGCAATCTCGACGCGCGCCGCGACTTCGGCTACGCGCCCGACTGCATGGCGGCGCTGCAGGCGATGGTCGGGCGCGAACACGGCGATGACTACGTGCTGGCCACGGGCCGCGCGGCGAGCATCCGCGAGTTCGCCACCGCGGCATTCGCCGCGGTCGGCATCGAGCTGGACTGGCACGGCAGCGGCGCCGACGAGGTGGCGCTGCAACGCGACGGTGGACGCGTGCGGGTGCGGGTGGATGCCGCGTTGCTGCGGCCGTTCGACGCGCCGTTGCTCGTGGGCGACGCCGCCAAGGCGCGGCGCGAGCTTGGCTTCGCGCCAAGCCTGGACCTGGCCGCGCTCGCGCGCACCATGGTCGAGGCCGACCTCGCGCGGCTGGCGCCGGATCGCGCCCCATGCGGGTGATCTTCAACGTCGATGCGATCAGCGCGCCGCTGACCGGTATCGGCCGCTATGCGCTGGAGTTGGCTCGCGGGCTGGCCGACCATCGCGACGTCGAGGCGCTGCGCCTGTACTCGGCCTACCACTGGGTCGATGATCCCGCCCACGCGCTGCGCGCCAACCGCGCGATCGCCGCGGTGCGGGCGCGGGTGCCGTTCAAGAGCGCCGCGCTGGAGCTGTATGCGCAGCTGCGCGCGGGTCTGTTCCGGCTGCACGCGCGCCAGCTGCGCGGCTGGGTGCTGCATACGCCCAACTACGTGCTGCTGCCGTTCGACGGGCCGGCCTTCACCACCGTACATGACCTGTCGTGGCTCAACTTCCCGCAGGCGCATCCGCGCGAGCGCGTGCGCTTCCTCGACCGCCACCTGCCGCGCTCGCTGGAGCAGGCCTGCGGCGTGCTCACCGATTCGCAGTTCATCGCCGACGAGCTGGTGGGCCGGCTCGGCGTCGCGCGCAGCAAGCTGCACGTGGTGCCGCTGGGTGTGGATGCGACCTTCATGCCGCGACCACGCGCGCAACTCGCGCCCGTGCTCGCGCGGCACGGCCTGCTCGATCACGCCTACCTGCTGGTGGTGGCGACGCAGGAACCGCGCAAGAACCTCGCGCGGCTGGTGCGGGCCTATGCCGCGCTGCCGGCGCCGCTGCGCGCGGCGCATCCGCTGGTGATCGCGGGGGGACGCGGCTGGCTCAACCACGAACTCGAACGCGCGATCGCGCCGCTGGAGGCGGGCGGCGCGGCGCGGCGGCTCGGCTACGTCGACGAGGCCGAACTGCCGCTGCTGTATGCCGGCGCCCACGCCTTCGCGTTTCCGTCGTTGTACGAAGGCTTTGGCCTGCCCGTGCTCGAGGCGCTGGCCAGCGGCGTGCCCGTGCTCACCTCGCGCGGTTCGGCGCTGGATGAAGTCGCCAGCGACGATTCGGGCGCGATCGCGCTGTGCGTGGATCCGCTCGACGAGGCCGCGCTGCGCGCGGGCCTGGAACGGCTGCTCGCCGACGCGCCCTGGCGCGCGCAGGCGATGCCGCGTGGCATCGCCCATGCCCGGCGCTACAGCTGGTCGCGCTGCGTCGATGCCACGGTGGCGGTGTACCGCGCGGGCGCGGCTGCCTAGCTGTGGCCGCGGTTGCCGAGGAACTGTGAGCCGAGCTTGAGCACGTCGGACAGCCCGAGCTGGCCGTCGCCATCCTGGTCGAACACCGCGCCGAGCAGGCCGCCCTGGCTGCCGCGGCCGAGGCCCTGCAGCTCACGCCCGAGCATGCCGCCGAGGCCACCCGCGTCCATGCCCTGGCTCTGCGCGCGATTGCCGAGCATGCCCATGACCAGCGGCGCGAGCATCGCCATGAGCGCGCCGGCGTTGGCCGTGCCGATGCCGCTGCTGTTGCCCAGCTGCTGGGCGGCCCGATCCTGACGGTTGCCGAAAATGTGACCGAGGATCGCGCCACCCTGGCCACCGCCACCGAGCACGCTGCCGAGGATCGCGCCCATGTCGTTGCCGGTGTGCGCCTGCAGCGCATCGCGCAGCGCGCTGGCGCCGCTGTCGGTGGAGGCGTTGCGCGCCAGTCCACCCACCACCATCGGCAGCGCCTGCGCCACCGCCGCCTGTGCCTGCGCGGGGTCGATGCCGAGCTGGCCGGCGATCGCCTGCAGATTGGCCGGCGTGAGCTGCCCGAGGATCTCGTTGGTGAAGTCAGTCATGGCTTGGCCTTCCGCGGTACAGGAACGAAGCGCGAGTATCGATCCTGCCGGCGCTGGCGCATAGCGGTCGATGGCCAGGCGCCGCGACACGTTGCATTTGTCCACACTCGGGCGCGCCGGCCGGCCTATAGTGGCCACGACTCCAGCCACGGACCCGTGCCGTGATCGCAGACGATCCCCAGCTGCAGGCACTGCGGCGGCGCTACGCCACCGGACTTGCCGAAAAGCGCAGCGCGCTGCTCGCGCAGTGGCGTGCGTGGCGCGCATCCGGGCATGACGACGAGCACCTGCGCGAACTCGCGATGCAGGCCCACCGCCTCGCCGGCTCGGCCGGCTGCTATGGCTATGCCACGATCGGCATGCATGCGGGCCGGCTCGACGAACTGGCCAGCGAACGCCTGCAGTACGGCGCGGCGATCGATCCGCCGCAGCTGGACCTGGCGATGTCGGCGCTGCTGGGCGCGATCGACAGCGCGGTCGAGGACGGCAGCCCCTCGCGCTGAAGCGCGGGCGTGACGCCCCGGCGCGATTGCCCGAGAATGTGCCATTGCGATGCGCCGGTGCGCATCAAATGGAGTCGTGGCGATGGCTGTACACAATGCGGTGTCCCTCATCGGCGCACCGACCGACATCGGCGCCGGCACGCGCGGCGCGTCGATGGGACCGGAGGCACTGCGCGTGGCCGGCATCGGCGCCGCGCTCGCGGCGCGCGGACTGGACGTGGTGGATCGCGGCAACCTGCAGGGGCCGTTCAACCCGTGGCAACCGCCGCATGAAGGCTATCGCCACCTGCCCGAAGTGGTGGCGTGGAACCGCGCGGTGATGGGCGCGGTCGCGCGTGAGCTCGACCAGCAGCGCGTGCCGATCCTGCTCGGCGGCGACCATTGCCTGGCGATCGGCTCGATCACCGCGGTGGCGCGCCACTGCCGCGAGAGCGGCGCGCGCCTGACCGTGCTGTGGCTGGACGCGCATGCCGACTTCAACACCGCCGCGATCACGCCTTCGGGCAACGTGCACGGCATGCCGGTGGCGTGCCTGTGCGGCTTCGGCCCCGAGGCGCTCACCGAACTCGGCGGCGATGCGCCGCAACTCGCGCCCGGGCAGCTGCGCCAGATCGGCATCCGCTCGGTCGACCCGCCCGAGAAACGCCTCGTGCACGACGTCGGTCTCGACATCTACGACATGCGCTACATCGACGAGGTCGGCATGCGCCGGGTGATGGAGGAAGCGCTCGGCAAGCTCGGCGCCGACGACCACCTGCACGTGAGCTTCGACGTCGACTTCCTCGATCCGACGATCGCGCCGGGCGTGGGCACCACGGTCGCGGGCGGGCCGAGCTACCGCGAAGCGCAGCTGTGCATGGAAATGATCGCCGACAGCGGCCGCCTCGGCTCGCTCGACATCATGGAACTCAACCCCGCGCTCGACACGCGCAACCAGACCGCGCTGCTCGCCGTGGACCTGGTCGAAAGCCTGTTCGGCAAGTCCACCCTCATGCGGGAATGAGCGCGCGCGACGACGGCGTCACGGCGCCGGGCGAGGGCCCTGCCCGAACAGCACGCGCCGCTCGGCCTCGCTCAGCGGCGCGCCGGCCACGCGATCGACCTCGCCCGCACGCGCCCATGCGCGCACGGTCGCGGGTCGCGCCGCGATCGCATCGCGCCAACGCCGCAGCTGCGGGAATGGTTCGAGGTCCAGTGGCGCCTTGGCGTAGGGATTGATCCACGGATAGCAGGCCATGTCGGCGATGGTGTAGGCGTCGCCGGCGATGAACTCGCGCCCGCGCAAACGCGTGTCGAGCACGCCGAGCAGGCGCAGCGCCTCGCGCGTGTAGCGCTCGATCGCATACGGGATCGGCGTCGGCGCATACACGTTGAAATGGCCGTACTGCCCCGTCATCGGACCGAGCCCGCCGACCTGCCAGAACAGCCATTCGTTGACCACCGTGTGCATGCGCACGTCGGCGGGCAGGAACTGGCGCGTCTTGTTGGCCAGGTACAGCAGGATCGCGCCCGATTCGAACACGCTGATCGGCTCGCCGCCGTCGGCCGGCGCATGGTCGACGATCGCGGGGATCTTGTTGTTGGGCGAGATCGCGAGAAAGTCGGGCGCGAACTGCGCGCCCGCGCCGATGTCGACCGCGCGCAGCGTGTAGTCGAGCGCGGCTTCCTCCAGGAACAGGGTGATCTTGTGGCCGTTCGGCGTCGGCCAGTAGTACAGGTCGATCATGGCGCGGGGCTCGGCAGGGCGATGACGGGCAAGGCTACGCCAGCGCTCGTCGCGGCCGCAAACCCGCCGCGCTCACACCAGTTTGCTGCCGCGGCGCGCGCGCAGGTCGCTGCCGGGCTCGAAGCTGTCGGGCCGCGCCTGGCGCCAGAACCGCTGGAACACCGCATGCTCGGGCACGCGCTCGCCCAGCAGCTCGCCCGGTTCGAGAAAGCGGTACAGGGTGGCCAGCGAGCGCACCTGGTCGGCCGACACGCGCCGGATCACATGCTCGGGGCCGAGCTCGCTGGGATGGTTGAGGCCGGCCGCCTGCAGCAGGTCGCGCAGCGCATGCAGCGTGTTGCGATGGAAGTTGGCCACGCGCGTGGCCTTGTCGGGCACGTCGAGGTGGCGCCAGCGGCGCGGGTCCTGGGTGGTGACGCCGGTCGGGCAGCGGTCGGTGTGGCACAGCCGGGCCTGGATGCAGCCGAGCGCGAACATGAAACCGCGCGCGGCGTTGCACCAGTCCGCACCCAGCGCGAACGTGCGCGCGAGATCGACGCCGGTGATGATCTTGCCGGCTGCACCGATGCGGATCTGCTCGCGCAGGCCGAGCCCGACCAGGGTGTTGTGCACGAGCATGAGGCCTTCGCGCAGTGGCACGCCGACGTGGTCGAAGAACTCCACCGGCGCCGCGCCGGTGCCGCCCTCGCCGCCGTCGACCACGATGAAGTCGGGCCGGATGCCGGTCGTGGTCATCGCCTTGGCGATGCCGAACCATTCCCACGGATGGCCGATCGCGAGCTTGAAGCCGGTGGGCTTGCCGCCCGACAGCTCGCGCAGGCGCGCGATGAAGTGCAGCAGTCCCTCGGGCGTGTCGAATTCGGAGTGGCGCGCGGGCGAGATGCAGTCCTCGCCGATCGGCACGCCGCGCGTGGCCGCGATCTCGGCGTTGACCTTGGCCGCGGGCAGCACGCCGCCGTGGCCGGGCTTGGCACCCTGCGACAGCTTGACCTCGATCATCTTGACCTGTTCGAGCACCGCGCGCTCGGCGAAGCGGGCCTGGCTGAACACGCCCGCGCGCTCGCAGGCGCCGAAGTAGCCCGAGCCGAGTTCCCAGACGATGTCACCGCCGTTCTCGCGGTGGTACGGCGACAGCGAGCCCTCACCGGTGTCGTGGTAGAAGCCGCCGCGCCGCGCGCCCTCGTTGAGCGCGCGGATCGCGTTCGGCGACAGCGAGCCAAAGCTCATCGCCGAGATGTTGAACACGCTGGCCGAATAGGGCTTGCGGCACTGCGCCCCGCCCACCTCGACGCGGAAGTCGGCGTGCTCGATGCGGCTGGGCGCGATCGAGTGGTTGATCCACTCGTAGCGCTGCGCATACATGTCGAGCTGGCTGCCGAAGCCGCGCACGTCGGATACGTTCTTGGCGCGCTGGTACACCACCGCGCGCTGCTCGTGCGAGAACGGCACCTCCTCGGTGTCCGACTCGACCACGTACTGGCGCAGCATCGGACGGAAGTACTCGAAGAAGAAGCGGATGTGGCCGCTCACCGGATAGTTGCGCCGCAAGGTCGAGCGGCGCTGGGCGAGGTCGGCCACGCCCACCAGCACGAGTGCGCCCGCGACGATCGCCAGCACGCGCAGCGGCCAACCTTGCTGCCAGCCCGGCAGGGCGAGTGCGAACACCACAATGCAGGCCGCGAACACCAGATGGCGCGTGGACAGGCGGTTCATCGGCGACTCCGCTGGCAAGGGACGACGCGCACGAGCATAGCCCGCTTCGGCGCAGGCGGGCGGGATACACTTTCGGCCATGGCCGCCTCCGATCCGCCCGTCCCGCCCTCTGCCGAGCCACCCGCCACCGCAGCACGCGCGCCGCGCAAGCGGCGCACGACCAAGGCCGACTCCGCACCGGCACCCGCACCGGCCGCGCCCAGGCCGCCACGCCAACGCGTGGCGCGTGCGGACCAGGACGGCAGCGCGGTGGCAGCGCCGCGGCCGCGCGCGCGCGTGGCGACACGTCGCGTCGACACCGATCCGGCCACCAGCGCGCCCACGCCCGC
>QUBV01000050.1 GCA_014338185.1 Lysobacterales bacterium
TCGCCCTGGGCGAGACGCACCATCCGGTGGACGCGGTCGATCGTGGTCGCGCTCCAGTGGTCGTGGCCGCCGCACAGCACGAAGCGCGCGCGGCGACGCGAGGTCTGCACCTGGATCGACACCTCGGTACCGCCATCGCGCGCCAGGCGGTCGCTGAGCAGTTCCTCGATGCAGCGGTACACGACCACGAGCCGGTTGCGGTCGCCGATCACCACATCGTCGATGTGCGCGACCTGCCAATGGCAACGCTGCGCGGCTTGCGGCTGCGATTGCTCGATGCGATGGCGCAGGCGCGCCAGCGCGCTGCCGAGCGAGTGCGAGGCGTCGTCCATCGCATCGATCATGAGGCGCATGTCGAGCAGTGCACGCTGGATGTCGACTTGCAGCGACGGGTCGGCCAGTTCATGCCGGGCCCGCGACAGCACGCCGACCAGGCGTGAGCCGAAACCGTCGTGGATGTCGCGGATCACGCGGCGGCGCTCGCGCTGGCTGATGTCAGCCGAGACGCGTGCCCACAGGCGCGGCGTCGGTGCGGCCTTGTCGGCGATGGCCTGGTCGAGTTCACCGGCGAATCCCGCGGTAGCGGCGGCCATCACGTATTCGCTGATGGCCATGCGCCGCACCAGCAGGTAGCCCAGGCCCAGGGCAAGCACCACGGTCGCGGGCGGCGCGCTCCACATCCAGCGTTGCTCGAACGGCAACAGAAAATAGCCGATCTCGGGCAGGGCGACCACGAAGGCGAATACGAGCACGCCGGTCACCACGCGCCGTTCGACACGGTGCATCGAACTGGCGCGGCCGAGTACCGTCAGTACCGTCGCCAGCGCACTGAGCAGCACCACGAGCACGAAGGCCGCCTCGAGCGCAGGTTGCTGGTCGGGCAGGGCGAAGCCGCGCGCGAGTGCCACCAGCAGCGCCGCGGCGATCCCCAGGCGCACCACGCCGCGCAGGCCGCCGCTGGTGAAACGCCAGTGCGCGTACATGAGCCGGTACAGCGCGTAGGGCAGCATCAGCAAGGCGGCGTCGTCGAGCCAGATCCACAACTGCGGCCCGCCGGGACGGAACGGCATCGACAGGTACAGGCAGCGTTCGAGCAACGGTGCCAGACACACGCCGTACCACAGGTACGACGGATGGCGACCGCTGATCACCCACAGCGCGATCGCCAGCAGCGTGAGCGCGATCAGCAACAACAGGCAGATGCGCGGCAAGCCGACCATGCGCCACCAGTTGGCATTGAACGCGGGCTGCAGCTCGGCCAGCGCACCGATGCACACGTGTTCGAGCCGGGTCGGGCCCAGTGCGTCCAGTGCGGGCAGCGTCAACTGCAAGAGGTTGCCGCGTGCGTTGAGCAGGGTGGCCGGCAGTGGATGCAGGTGCGGGGCGAGGTCGCGCAGGTCGCGTGCGTGCAGGTCGGCCTCCGGGGTGAGGTCGGCGCCGTTGAGCATGAGCTGATGGAAGGGCAGTGCCGCGCCGATCGTGACTGCGAGTGGCTGTGCCTGCGACTGGGGCACGGCGAAGCGGAAGTCGTAGCGCTCGACCGGCACGGCAGGGCCGCCGGACGGGGCCGCAAGCTGTGCCCGCACTGGCGTCGGGATCGGCAGGCAGGTTGCCGTGGGCGCGGCGCGGTAGCGCAGCAGGTGGATCGTGAGTGCGCAGGCCGCGAGCAGCGCGCACCAGTACAACGGCGCACGCAGCACCGCCAGGACCTGCCAGAACCGTGCCGCGAGGGTTCGCATCACACCAGATGCTGGCGGCGCGCCTGGTACAGGGCCTGCGCGAGGTTGGAGACCTGCAGCTTCTCGTAAATGTGGCGCACGTGCGTGTATACGGTCGAGGGCTGAATGCCATTGATCTGCGCGATGTGTCGATAGGTGTGCCCCTGCGCGGCCAGCTGCAGCACGCTGCGCTCGGCCTCGGTGAGCTGCGCGTGGGACGCGGACTTGGTGGCAGGCGTGTTGCCCTGGCGACGCACGAGCTCCATCAGGCGCTGCGCGATCGTCGGGCTGATGCATGAGCCGCCTGCGAACGCGATATCGATCGCGCGCGTGATCTCCTCGGGCGCGTCGAGCTTGGACACGTATCCGCTTGCACCGGTCGCGATTGCCTCGACCACGATTTCCTCATCGGCGAGCGAGGAGACCACCAGCACCGTCGGCCGCGGCGACAGCGTGGTTGCGTGGCGGATCGCTTCGATGCCGCTGCCATCGGGCAAACACAGGTCGGCCAGCAACAAGTCGCAGGGTGCCGCGTCGAGCAGCGCGCGGCAGGCCGCGACCGTTTCGGCCTCGCGCACGTCCACTGGCTGCGGGCTCGATTGGCTCAATGCGGTGCGCAGCAGACGCCGCGCCTGTGGATCATCTTCCAGCAATACGGTGCGCAACATCCTGCTCCTCGTGCAATGCCGTGCCGCGACCAGCGCGGCGCGATCGGCGTGACGGCCGCCGCAGCGTGGTCGGCACGCCAAGAACGATAACATTCGTACATCCAGCGGCCGCCCTATTGAAACACGGGAATCATCACATTTGTGGATGGCAAGGTGTTGCCGATCGCGTACCCTGCGCCTGCGTTTGGTTTCACGTCCGCCGGGCCGGTGCCCAACGCCCCAGAGGCCGGCCTGCGGATTTCCTACTCGGCGTTGGTGATGTGTCGCAAGGCCCGTCACCGATGTATCCATGGACGGATCGCCCACGAATCAACTCCCCCCCGCTCGCACGGTTGATTCGTGGGCGACGAGCACTGGACCATATGCACATGAGGCATAAGTTCGGTCACTGACCGACTGGAGGCCGATCATGCAGCATGATCCGTGGCGCAGGCGCCTCTTGCTCGCTGGCGCGGGGATGGCCGGGCTCGTTGCAGCGGGCTTGTCGCCTGCTGCAGTGCAACGTTCCGCTTCGAGTGAGCTGCGCCGCGCGGCCTGGCCGGCATGGCGTCGGGCGATGCCGGCCGGTACCTGGTGCGCAATCCCGGCTGCCAACACGATCCGCGCGATCGATCCCGCGCGCGATCCCGCACTCAACCCGTACCTGGCCAGCAACCCTGACGACGACCGTGGGCCATGGGGTGGCGTGATCGGCATCCGGGGTGTGCTCGATCCGTGGTGTGGCGCCTGTTTCGACCGCGACCGCGACACCCTGTGGTTGCCACTGGGCGGCGGTCATCAGGACTACGCGGGCAATGAGGCCTACTCGATCCGTCTAGCCGATGAGGTGCCGACCTGGCACATGCCGCGCCCGCCGTCGGGGTCGATCCCGCTCGGCCTGATCGAACTCGATGACGGCCAGGAATCCAGCGGCAACTACGCCGACGGGCGCCCGCGCGCGATCCACAGCTACAACAAGCATGTGTTCGTGCCCGGCCGCGGGCCGTTCTGTGCGATGCAGGGATCGACCTACCGCAGCGGCCAGGCCGGCCCCAACCGCAGCCTGCTGCTGGATCGCGCCAGCGGCGAGTGGAGCGTGCTGGCAGCCACGATGGACGCGCGCCTTGGCGCCGCCAAGGGCGGCGCGTGCCATGACGCCACGCGTGACGTGGTGTGGTGGCTGGGCGATCGCGAGGCCCAGCTCGGCTACTTCGATTTCGCCGATGGCCAGTGGCATGTGATGGCGGAGGGTTCGAGCATGAACGTGTGGAGCACGCATGCGCTCACGCACGTACCCGAACACGATGTGCTGGTGGTGGTGAGCAGCAACCTGCCGCAGCGCTTTGCGGTGTGGGATGCGACCACGTCGCACATGACCGAGCCGGGTGCCGACAACGCACCACCCGCGCAGCTGGCGATTGCGGGCGGGCCCGCCGGAGCCGTGTGGGTGCCGCGGCTCAATGCGGTGGCGATGTGGCACAACCGCGAGGCCGCCAGCACGGGCCTGATCAGCCTGCTGCGCGCGCCGGCGCAGCCGCGCAGCCAGCCGTGGAGCTGGGACACGCTGCCGGTGTCCAGCGCCAACACCGTGCTGCCGAGCGTGGCGGCCGCCAACGGCACCTATGGACGTTTCGGGTATGCGCCGGGCCTGGCCGGGTTCCACCTGCTCAACGGCGTGGACGAGCCGGTGTACTTCTTCGCGCTCGACGACGGCGACGAGATCTTTCGCGACGGCTTCGAGCACGCCTGAGTGGCGCTCGCACGCATGCCGGCCACCTGCCGCGGCGCCCGCCCTGGTCGGGCCTCGCCGCGGGACCAGCCGCGCGCGCTCAGCGTGCCAGCGTGAGGAACAGCGTCACGTCCTGTGCATGCAGGGCCGGCACGTCCTCGACCACGCCGCCGCGCAGCGTCCAGCCGTTGCGCCAGCGCCAGCCGCTGGACAGCGTGAGTGTCGAGGCCTGGCGCAGGTAGTCGATGTGGCTGTCATACAGCGCGCCATGCCATTGCAGCTGTGCGGTGACATCCCACGCGGGCGTGAGTTTCCAGCCCAGTCGTGCATCGAGGAAGGGTAGGTGTCCGCGTGCACGCTGCGGCAGCAGTTCGGCGTCGCCGCGCTGCATCCATCCCAGGCGCAGGCCCCACGGCAGGCGCGTCTGCGCGGCGCTGCCGTGCGCGGCCAGCCACAGGCTCGCATCGACCGCGCGATCATCCACCAGCACGCTGGCGTGGCTGGTCGGCAGCTTGACGGTGGCGCCGAGCAGCCACCGGCCTTCGCGCAGCGGCTGGTACCAGGCCACGTCGAGCAGCAGCGGCGTGGTTGCGCGCAGGCTGCGGGCCAGCGTGACCTGTGCATGGCCATCGTCGTAGCGGATCTCGTGGCCGTTGCCGTGCAGGCGACCGCGATCACCGTTGCTGAGGCCGAAGGCGTGGTGCCAGTCCTCGATGAAACCGTCGAGGAAACCCTCGCCCACGCTCACGCTGCCGAGCGTGGCACGCGCAAGCCAATGCTCGGCGAACGCATGGGTGAGCATGAGGCGCACCTCGTGCATCTCGGCATCGTAGAACAGGCTTTCGGCGCCGGCGCGCGTGGCCAGTTCGGTGTTGCTCGCGCTCACGATCGCCTCGACATGCCAGCTCCCGGCGGGGACGACCGGCGGCGCGAACGGCAGCCCGCTCGCGGCCACGAACGGATTGGCGTCGCGATAGGGCAGCCACGTATCGGCATCGGCAGCATGCGCGGCGGATCCGGCGAGCCAGCCGATCACGCACAGCGCGGCAAGGGTGCCGCGCAGCCGCGCCAGAGCGCCATCAGCCATGGCGGTGCGGGTCGGCGGTCTGTGACAGCGTCGCCTCCGGCGGTTCGAGGTGGTCGCCGAGCAGGCGCCGCACGATCACGTAGAACACCGGGATGAACAACAGGCCGAGCAGGGTTGCGAACAGCATGCCGCCGATCACGCCGGTGCCGATCGCATGCCGCGAGTTGGCGCCCGCGCCCGTGGACAGTGCCAGCGGCGTGCAGCCGAGGATGAACGCGAACGAGGTCATGAGGATGGGGCGGAAGCGCAGGCGCGCCGCGTCCACGATCGACACGCCCAGCGCGCGTCCGGCGCGCTGTTCGGCCACCGCGAACTCGATGATGAGGATTGCGTTCTTGGCCGCCAGTCCGATGATGGTGATGATGCCGATCTTGAAATAGACGTCGTTGGTGAGGCCGCGCGCCATCGTTGCCGCCAACGCCCCGAGCACGCCCAGCGGCACCACCAGCAGGACCGAGACCGGGATCGACCAGCTCTCGTACAGCGCCGCCAGGCACAGGAACACCACCAGCAGCGACAGCGCATACAGGATCGGCGCCTGGTTGCCCGAGATGATTTCCTGCAGCGACTGGCCGGTCCAGTCGAAGCCGAAGCCCGAAGGCAGGTCGCTGCCGATGATGTCCTGCATCGCCTGCATCGCGGTGCCGGAGCTGGCCCCCGCGGCGGGGCTGCCGACGATCTGGATCGCGCCATAGCCGTTGTAGCGACTCAGGGTGGGCGCGGCCATGATCCACTCGCTCCTGACCACGTTCGACAGCGGGATCATCGCGGGCAGGCGGGTATCGCCATCGGGGCCTGCCACGGTCTCGCTGCGCGTGGCACTGGGCACGAAGAAGTGCCCGAGCGCCTCCGGGCTCATGCGGAACGGCGCATCGGCCTGCATCGTCACGCGCTGCACGCGTCCCTGGTTGAAGAAGTCGTTGGCGTACACCGGAGCGAGCATGAGCTGGATCGCGGTGTAGACGTCCGCGAGCGACAGCCCCATCGACTGTGCCTGCACGCGGTCCACGTGCATCGACAGCTGCGTGGTCGGCGGCAGGATGTTGGGGCGTACCCCGGTCAGCACGTCACTGCGCTGCGCGGCCTTGGCGAGCAGCGTGTTCTGCGCCTCGAGCAGCGCCGCGTGGCCACGGCCGGCGCGGTCCTGCAGGTACAGGTCGAAGCCGCCGAACTGGCCGAGGCCGCGGATCGTGGCCTGGTTCATCACGAACACCTGCGCGTCACGGATGCTGGAGGCGAGCGCGCCGTTGAGCTGGCGCACCACCTGGGTGGCCTTGAGTTCGCTGCGCGTGCGCTCGTCCCACGGCTTGAGGCGGATGAAGGCCATGCCGGTGTTGGTGCCGTTGCCGACGAAGCTGAAGCCGGACACCGCGATCACGCCCTCGATCGCCGGGTTCTTGCGGATTTCGTCCGACACCTTGCGCATGACCTCGCGCGTGCGCTCGATGCTCGCACCCGAGGGCAGCGTGACGATGCCCAGCACCGAGCCTTGGTCCTCCTCGGGCACGAAGCTCGACGGGATCTTCCAGAACAGGAACCCGCACAGGACCGTGGCGACCAGGAACGCGGCCATCCAGCGTGGCGCGTGGCGGATCGCGGACAGCACGTGGCCGGTATAGGTCTGCTGCACGCGCGTGAACACGCGCTCGAAGCCACGGAACACCACGTTCTTGCGCTGCTCGTGCAGCGGCTTGAGCAGGGTCGCGCACAGCGATGGCGTGAACACCAGCGCGAGGAACGCCGAGAAGGCGGTCGACAAGGCGATCGTGAGGCAGAACTGGCGATAGATCACGCCCACCGAGCCCGATTGCAGCGCGCTGGGAATGAACACCGCCATGAGCACCACCGCGATCGCGACCACCGCGCCGGTGAGCTGGCCCATCGCCTTGCGCGTGGCCTCGCGCGGCGACAGGCCTTCCTCGCGCATGATGCGCTCGACGTTCTCGATCACCACGATCGCATCGTCCACCACGATGCCGATCACCAGCACCATGCCGAACAGCGTGAGCTGGTTGATGGTGAAGCCCGCCAGCCACAGGCCGAGGAAGCCGCCCATGAGCGCGACCGGCACCACCAGCAGTGCGATGATGGTCATGCGCAGGTTCTGCAGGAAGATGAGCATGACCAGGAACACCAGCACGATCGCTTCGCCCAGCGTCTTGACCACCTCGCGGATCGAGAACTGGATGAACGGCGTGGTGTCGTAGGGCACGAACCAGCTCACGCCCTGCGGAAAGGCGACCTTGAGCTCGTCCAGGCGCGCCTTGACCGCCTCGGCCACGCCGAGCGCGTTGGCGCCGGTCTGCAACTGCACCGCGAAGCCGGCCACGTTCTGGTTGTTGTAGGTCACGCTCACGCCGTAGAACGACGGGCCGAGCTCGACCCGGGCCACGTCCTTGAGACGCACGCTGGTGCCGTCGGGGTTGGCGCGCAGGATGATGTCCTCGAACTGCGCGGGCGACGTGAAGCGTCCCTCGGCGGTGACGGTGGCCGAAAAGCCGGTGCCGGGAACCGCGGGTTCGGTTCCGAGCGAACCGGCGGCGACCTGGATGTTCTGGCTGCGCACCGCCGCGAGCGCCTGCGCCGCGGACAGGTGGTAGCCGCGCAGCTTGTCGGCGTCGAGCCAGATGCGCATCGAGTATTCGGAGCCGAACTGGCGCACGTTGCCGACGCCGGGCACGCGCTGGATCTGCGGGATCACGCTCACCGCGGCGAGATTGTTGAGCGCGCCCGAGTCGAGCCGGCCGTCCTCCGAGCGCAGCATCGCCACCATGAGGAAGTCGGGGTTCTGCTTGGCCACCACGATGCCCTGCTGCACCACGTCGCTGGGCAGGCGCGGCGTCGCCAGCGCGACCTTGTTCTGGGTCTGCACCTGCGCGATGTCGGCATTGGTGCCCGGCTCGAAGGTGAGCGTGATCGAGGCCGAGCCGTCCGAGCCGGAACTCGCGCTGAAATAGCTCAGGTTGTCGATGCCGGTGAGCTGCTGCTCGATCACCTGGGTGACCGCCTTCTCCACGGTGGCCGCGTCGGCGCCGGGGTAGCTGGCCGAGATCACGACTTGCGGCGGCGCGATCGACGGATACGACTCGATGCCCAGGCGCGTGATCGCGAGCAGGCCCGACAGCGTGATGAGGATCGCGATCACGCGCGCGAATACCGGGTGATCGATGAAGAAGTTGGACATGCGTGGGGCTCCTGCCGGGTGCTGGCGCCGGCTCAGCGCGCGCTGGGCGCGGACGTCGTCGCGGCCGCGGCGGCCTGCCACGGCGTGGCCTTGGCCAAGGCGCCGACACCGACCTTCTGCAGGCCGCTGACGATGATGCGGTCACCGTCGGCGAGGCCGCCGGTGACGATCCAGTCGCTGCCGCGCAGACGCTCGGCCGCCACGGTCTTGCGCGCAACCTTGCCGTCGCCGGCCACCACCAGCACGAACGCACCTTCGCCGTCGCGCTGCACCGCGCGCTGCGGCACGAGCCAGGCGTGGTTGATCACGCCCAGTTCCAGGGTGAGGTTGACGAACATGCCGGGCAGCAGCACGTGGTCGGGATTGGGCACGCTGCCGCGCAGGGTCACGGTGCCGGTGGCGGCATCCACCGCGCTGTCGGCAAAGTTGACCAGCCCCGGTTGCGCGTACCGCGTGCCATCGGGCAGCAGCAGCGTGATGCGCGCGGTGTTGGGCGCGGCCAGCGCGACCTGTCCGGCGGCCGCCGCGCGGCGCACGTCCTCGAAGGCGGACACCGCCTGGGCGAAATTCACGTACAGCGGGTCGATCTGGTCGATGGTGGTGAGCAGGGTCGCCTCACTCTGGCCGACCAGCGCGCCCTCGGTGACCTGCTGCTTGCCGGCGCGACCGGCGATCGGCGCGGTCACATTGGCGTAGCCGAGGTTGATGCGCGCACTTTCCACGTTGGCCTGCGCCTGCTTCACGGCTGCCGCCGCCGTGCGTTCGGCCGCCTCCGCGCTGTCGAGCGCGGCCTGCGACAGCAGGCCCTTGGCGGCCACCGAACGCGCGCGCTCGGCCGCGATGTGGCTGTTCTGGTAGGTGGCCTGCGCGGCCGCGAGGTTGGCCAACTGCGCGTTGAGCGTGGCGCGCAGTGGCGCCGGGTCGATCTCGAACAGGAGCTGGCCTTCCTTGACGTCACTGCCTTCGCTGTACACGCGCTTGTTGAGGATGCCGGCCACGCGTGCGCGCACGTCGGCGCTGCGCACGGGCGACAGTCGCCCGACGAGGTCGAGGGTGAGCGGCACGCTCTGGGCCTGGGCGCTGATCACGCCGACCTCGGGCGGCGCGGCTGCGGTGGCCGCGGACTGGTTGCGACCGCCGCAGGCAGCCATTGCGAGTGCGATCGCGCACAGGCTCGATACACGAAGCGCCGAGATCATGGGCGTTCCTGGCAGGAAAGTTGGAGGCGAAGGTGCGAGCTTGGCACGCCGATCCGTGATCGACAGTGCAGAAAGTTGGCTTGCGGGCCTTACTATACGCGGCGGTACAGGAACTGTCACGTGCGCCGTCGCGGCAAGCGCGTGGCCCGGTCGCGGCTGGCTAAGCCAAAGGGGCCCGCGTATCCTAACTGATTTTCAATTCAAGCCCTTTTTTTGGACCGATCATGACCGACCCAAGCGCAGCGCGCGAAACGCAGTTCGACGCCATCCAGGCACAGCTCACCACGCTCGTCGATGCCGACCAGCAGGCCGATGCGGCGCGTTTCGCGCGCCGTTTCCTCGAGCGCGTGGCCACCGACGAACTGGCTTCGCGTGCCGCCCAGGAATGGGCCGCGCTGGTCGCGCGAGTGCACAACTTCATCGCCGCGCGCGCCCCGGGCGCGCCCAAGGTGCGCCTGGCCAACGTCGGCAGCGGTCCGCGCGCGCGCACGCTGCTCGACATCGTGACCGACGACATGCCGTTCCTCGTCGATTCGGTGGGCATGGCGATCGCCGGTGCGGGCCTGGGCACGCATCTGGTCATCCATCCGGTGATTGCGGCGCGTCGCGATGGCGCGGGTCGGCTGCTGGCGCTGGCCGAGGGCGACAGCGACGGCGCGCAGGCCGAGTCGATCATGCACTTCGAGATCGATCGCGTGGCCGATGATGCCGCGGCGAAGGCGCTGGAGCAGGCCGTGGGCGACGCCTTGGCCGACGTGCGCGCGAGCGTGGCCGACTGGGCCGCCATGCGCGATGCGATGCTTGGTATCGCCGATGACCTGCCGCGGCGCAAGATGCCGGTGCAGGCGGTCGGCGTGGCCGAGGCGCAGGAGTTCCTGCGCTGGGTGGTCAACGACAACTTCACCTTCCTCGGCTATCGCGAGTACGAAGTCGCCAGCGTGGCCGGCGATGAGGTGTTGCAGGCGGTCGAGAAGTCGGGACTGGGCATCCTGCGCGGCGCCGAGCGCGCGCAGACGCCGCGCTCGCTGCGCACGCTCGCGGCCAAGGCATTGCCGCAGTCGGGCGCGATGGACGCGATCATCCTCACCAAGACCAATGCGCGCAGCCGCGTGCACCGCCCCGGCTACATGGACTACATCAGCGTGCTGCGCTTCAACGACGCGGGCGTGCCGGTGGCCGAACAGCGCTTCCTTGGCCTGTTCACGAGCAGCGCCTACATGGCGCGGCCGCAGGAAGTGCCGCTGGTGCGACGCAAGGTCGAGAGCGTGCTCAAGCGTTCCGGCCTGCGCCGCGATGCGCATTCGGGCAAGGCCTTGCGCCATGTGCTCGAACAGTTGCCGCGCGATGAGCTGTTCCAGTCGAGCGAGGATGAGCTGTTCGAGCTCGCCAGCGGCGTGCTCGCGCTGCGCGCGCGGCCGCGTGCGCGCCTGTTCGTGCGGCGCGACCAGTACGGCCGCTTCCATTCCTGCCTGGTCTACCTGCCACGCGAGAACCTGACCACGCCGGTGCGTGAGCGCATCACCGACATGCTCAGCCAGGCGCTGCATGCGGTGCATGTGGATTCCAACCTGCAGATCGGTGATGCGCCATTGGCCCTGCTGCACCTGGTGATCCGGCCGCGGCCGGGCGACCAGGTCAGCTGCGATGTCGCGGCGCTGGACCGCCAGCTGGTCGGCATCGTGCGCAACTGGCACGACGAACTGCGCGAGGCGCTGGTCGAGACCCTCGGTGATGGCGACGGACGCAAGCTCGCCGCGCGCTTTGGTGCGCTGCCGGCCGGCTACATCGAGCGGGCGACGCCCGCGGGCGCCGCCGCCGACCTCGTGCTGGCTGCGCAACTGCATGGCGACAACGACATCCGCCTGAGCCTGCGTCCGGCGCCGGATCGTGCCGATGCGTTGCACTTCAAGATTTTCCGTCTGGGCCCCGACATTGCGCTGTCCGAGGCGATCCCGCTGCTCGAGAACATGAACCTCAGGGTCCTCACCGAGCAGCTCGATGAGCTCGACCAGGGTGGCGTGCGCCTGCGCATCCAGGACATCGTGGCCCGTCCACAGACGCCATGCGTGTTCGACATCGCCACGATCGCACCCGCGTTCGAGCAGGCGTTCGAGCAGGTCTGGCGCGGCAACGCCGAGAACGACGGCTTCAACAAGCTCATCCTTGGCGCGCACATGTCGTGGCGCCAGGTGGCGATGCTGCGCGGCTACTGCAAGTACCTGTTGCAGACCGGCGTGCCGTTCTCGCAGAGCTATGTCGAGGAAACCCTCAACCGCTATCCGGCGCTGGCCGGGTTGCTGGTGGAGCTGTTCGAAGCCGGTTTCGATCCCGCGCGCGAGCAGGGGAGCGATGCCGCCACCGCCGCCGGTGCGCGGCTGCGCGGCAAGTTGGCGGCACTGGTGCCCGCCGCGGTGCTGGGCAAGCTGCCCGGCGACTTCCTCGACACCTTGATCGCCGCACGGACGCAGCCTCGTGCGCAGCAGATCGCGGCCACCGTGGCGGCGATCAAGGCGCTGCTCGAACACGTCGCCAGCCTCGACGAGGACCGCATCCTGCGCGCCTATCTCGGCACCATCGGGGCGACGCTGCGCACCAATTACTTCCAGCTCGGACGCAACGGCCAGTTGCACGACTACATCAGCTTCAAGTTCGATTGCGCCAAGGTGCCGGACCTGCCCAAGCCGCGGCCGTACCGCGAGATCTTCGTGTACGGGGCGCGCGTGGAGGGCATCCACCTGCGTTTCGGCGCGGTCGCGCGCGGCGGCCTGCGCTGGTCCGACCGGCGCGAGGATTTCCGCACCGAGGTGCTTGGCCTGGTCAAGGCGCAGATGGTGAAGAACACCGTGATCGTGCCGGTCGGCTCCAAGGGCGGCTTCTTCGTCAAGCGCCCGCCCGCAGGCGGTGATCGCGACGCGGTGCAGGCCGAGGGCATCGCCTGCTACCAGATGTTCATCAACGGCCTGCTCGACGTGACCGACAACTTCGTCGATGGCAAGGTGGTGCCGCCGCGCAACGTGGTGCGCCACGACGGCGACGATCCCTACCTGGTCGTGGCCGCCGACAAGGGCACCGCCAAGTTCTCGGACATCGCCAATGCGATCAGCGCCGAGCACGGGTTCTGGCTCGGCGATGCGTTTGCTTCCGGCGGCTCGGTCGGCTACGACCACAAGGGCATGGGCATCACCGCGCGGGGCGCGTGGGAATCGGTCAAGCGCCACTTCCGCGCCCACGGTCACGACACGCAAACGCAGGACTTCACCTGCGTGGGCATCGGCGACATGTCCGGCGACGTGTTCGGCAACGGCATGCTGCTGTCGCGCCACATCAAGCTCGTGGCCGCGTTCGACCATCGCCACATCTTCATCGACCCGGATCCCGATCCGGCCAAGTGCTGGGCCGAGCGCGAGCGGATGTTCCGCCTGCCGCGCTCCTCCTGGGAGGACTATGACGCAACGCTCATCTCGGCCGGTGGCGGGATCTACCCGCGCAGCGCCAAGACCATCACGCTGTCGAGCCAGGCGCGCGCCGCGCTCGGCATCACCAGCGACGAGCCGCTCACGCCCACCGCGCTCATGAGCGCGGTGCTGCGGGCGCCGGTGGACCTGTTGTGGAACGGCGGCATCGGCACCTACGTCAAGGCCGAGTCCGAGTCCAACGCCGAGGTCGGCGATCGCGCCAACAATGCGCTGCGCGTCAACGGCGGCGAGCTGCGCTGCAAGGTCGTCGGCGAGGGCGGCAATCTCGGCTTCACCCAGCGCGGCCGCATCGAGGCGGCGCGCAAGGGCGTGCTGCTCAATACCGACTTCATCGACAACTCGGCCGGCGTCGACACCTCCGACCACGAGGTCAACATCAAGATCCTGCTCAACGACGCGGTGCAGCGCGGCGAGCTCAAGCTGGAGCAGCGCAATGCCTTGCTCGCGGCGATGACCGACGAAGTCGCCCACCTCGTGCTCAACGACAACTATCGCCAGAACCAGGCACTGACCGTGATGGAGCACATGTCGGTCCAGCGCATCGGTTCCAATGCGCATTTCATCCGCACGCTCGAGAGCGAGGGCCTGCTCGATCGCCAGATCGAGTTCCTGCCCAGCGAGAGCGAGCTGGCCGAACGCAAGGCGCGCCACCAGGGCATGACGCGGCCCGAACTGGCGGTGTTGCTGTCCTACTCCAAGCTCAAGCTGTTCGAGCAGCTGCTGCACTCGGACGTGCCCGAGGATCCGTTCCTGTCCAAGGAACTCGTGCGCTACTTCCCCGAGCCGTTGCAGGGGCCGTATGCCGCGCACATGCAGCGCCACCGCCTCAAGCGCGAGATCATCGCCACCGCGGTGACCAATTCGCTGGTCAACCGCATGGATGCGACGTTTGTGCTGCGCATGCAGGAGGACACCGGCCAGCCCCCCGCGGCGATCGCCAAGGCCTACAGCGCGGTGCGCGAGATCGTCGGCGCGCGTGACTTGTGGGCGGGCATCGAGGCGCTCGATGGCCAGGTGGCCGAAAGCGTGCAGATCGACGCACTGCTCAAGATCTGGGACCTGCAGCGCAACCTCACGCGCTGGGTGCTCAGCCACCACGGCAGCGCCCTCGACATTGCGCGCCTGGTCGATCGCTACGGGCCGGGCATGGCCGCGCTCAAGGCCGCTCTGCCGCAGGTGCTGGTGGCGCACAGCCGCGCCGACTATGAGGTCGACGTCGAGAAGTGGCAGGGTCTGGACGTGCCGGCAGCGCTGGCGGAGCAGCTGGCCAAGGTGGCCGAGCTGGGCGCGGCGTTCGACATCGTCGAGGTCGCGCTTGCGGGCGACTATCCGATCGAACGCGTGGCGGCGACCTATTTCGACCTCGGGCATCATCTGGACATTGGTGGCCTGCGGCGCCAGATCGAGGCGCTGCCGGTAGAGAGCCGCTGGCACGCGCAGGCGCGCGGCGCACTGCGCGACGAACTGGCCGCGCAGCACTGCGCGCTGGTGCGGCAGGTGCTCGCGGGCGCGCCTGCGGGCGATCCGCATCCGGCCGCGCGCTGGATCGAGCGCGACGATCCCACGCTCAAGTTCACGCTGGGGATGCTCGAGGAAATCCGCAGCCAACCGGTGGACTACCCGATCGCCTCGGTCGCATTGCGGCGTTTTGCCCAGCTGGTGCAGGCCGGGGCCAAGGGCTGAATGCGTGCGCCAGCGCACGCGCCACGCGCGGGCGTGACGCGTGCGCTGGCATCGTCCCTGTCAATGTTGCTGCGCGCGGGCCGGTCCATCGCATAAGCTGTCGCGCGGGCCGCCTGCAGGTGCGCCTGCCGGCGGCGCGCCGCCGTTTACCGTTTGCCGATCCTTGGGGCCCCGCCGATGCGCATCGCCTTTGTCGCCGCCCAGACCGAAGACGCCCAGGCTGCGCTGGCCGGCCTCGTCGCCCGTTATGGCGATGCGCCGCTGGATGCGGCGAGCGTGATCGTCGCGCTAGGCGGCGACGGTTTCATGCTGCGGACCCTGCATCGGCACATGCCGCGTGGCCTGCCCGTATACGGGATGAAGCTGGGCACGGTCGGGTTTCTCATGAACCAGTACGCCGACCAGTCCTTGCCCGAGCGCCTGGCGCTGGCGCAACCCACACTGCTGCGACCCCTGGAGATGGATGCGATCAGCGAGGCGGGCGGCAGCAGTCGTGCACTCGCGTTCAACGAGGTGTCCCTGCTGCGCCAGACCAAGCAGGCCGCGCACGTGCGCGTGTCGCTCAATGGCGTGGTCAAGATCGAGGAGCTGGTGTGCGACGGCGTGCTGGTGTCGACCACGGCCGGCTCGACGGCCTACAACCTGTCGGCGCATGGCCCGATCCTGCCACTGGGCTCGCAGCTGCTCGCGCTCACGCCGATCAGTCCGTTCCGGCCGCGCCGCTGGCGCGGCGCGATCCTGCCGGCGGTGACCGAGGTGCGCTTCGAGGTGCTCGATCCCTACAAGCGTCCGGTGAGCGCAACCGCCGATTCGCACGAGGCGCGTGACATCGTCGAGGTGAGCATCCGCGAATCGCGCGAGCGCACGATGACGCTGCTGTTCGATCCCGAGCACAACCTCGAGGAGCGCATCCTCAACGAGCAGTTCGAGCCGTGAATCGGCGTTGTGTGTCGGTGGCCGCGCGCCGCACCGGCTGCGGGGCAGGCGCCGGTGCCGTTGGCGCACGTCAGCCTGGATCGCCGGCCGGGTCCCATGGCTCGGCGTCGGCCAGCTGCGCGCGCAGGCCTGCCTCGTCGAGATCTGCCAGCAGGGCGAGTGCTTCGGCGAGGTTTTCCACGGCCAAGCGCTGGCGACGCAGCCGACCCTGCTGCAACGGCGTGAACACGAGCCAGGCGACGCCGTAGGACGCGTCGAGCACGGCCGCCTGCCAGGTGCAACCATCGGTGTCGGTGAAGCTGCGCATGGCAGGCGCCTCGGGCAGGTGTGCGGTGGCGCGGTCCGGTGCGGCGCCACGTGCGCAAAAAAAAAGCGCCGCACATGGGGTGCGGCGCTGTGCTGGGGTCCAGCAGGAACCGTGCCGCGTTTACTGGCCGAGCGTGAGCGTGCCCTTCATCATGGTCGCGTGACCCGGGAAGGTGCAGAAGAACGCGTACTTTTCACCTGCGGCGAGCTTGGACACGTCGACCTTGGTGCTGGCCGTCTCGCCACCGCCGATGAGCTTGGTCGCGGCGATGATGCGGGTGTCGCCCGGCTTCTCGTAGCCGGCGGCCGCGCCGGCCTTGGCGCCGTCCATCACCACGCCGTTCTCGTCGGAAGCCTTCGACAGCACCCAGTTGTGGCCCATCGCGGTGACCGGCATCTTGCCGGTGTGCTTGAGCGTGACCTCGAAGTTCGCGCAGCTCTTGGGTACGGTGATGGTCTTGAGGTTGAACTGCATCATGTCGTTGCCTTCGATCGTGATCGCGCACTCGGCGGCCATGAGCGGAGAGGCGAACAGACCCAGTACGGCAACAGCAAGCAACTTGCGCATGAGAATCACTCCTTGGGTGAAAAGTGTGCAGATGGTAACGGAAGCAATCAGACTGGTTCCTGACCGGGATCAGCCGACGGCGACGCGGTCGACCCGGCCCTGCGGCGAGTTGTCGCAGGCTCGGCCGGACGGGCGCCGCGCAGGCCGGTCACGGCTGGCGCAGCCAGCGTTCGTGTACGGCGCGTGGGACCTTGCCGTCGCGATTGCGGTCGGCCTGGATGAAGTCATTGGCGAGCGGGGGGATAGGCCAGCGCCACATGCGCGCCGATGGATCCGCCGGTGGCCGCGGCCAACGTGGCGTATGCCGGGGGGCGCGCCGTGGTCGCGCGGCGCTGGCTGGCGTGTGGTGACGACGAGCACGCCCGGTGGCGTGTGGTGCTGCGCGCGGCTGGTATCTTGAGCATCGGCCGTGCCCGCGAGCGCGAGCATGAGGGCGGGCAAGGCAATGATGCGTGGAAGGTATGTGGGATGACCTCCAACGAGCCGTGCATGCGGCGAGCGGCGCCACAGCGCGCGCAAGGCTCCGCTTGCGCCGATCAACCCGGGCGAACCTTGCGGAAGTGCATGTTGGACGTCTCGCCAGCCTCGCGTGACACGCGCTGCGAACTCCGCCGCCACCCGCGCGTGGCGTGGACCGCGCTGCTCGCGCTCGGCGCGCTCTTGGCATGCGGGCGCCGCGAACCGGTACCGGTCACGGCGCCAACGCCGGCTGCCGCACCGACCCCTGCATCGCGCCCGCCATCCCCCACGCCATCGGAACCAGCGCCCGCGGCACGCGTGGCAGCGGCGTCGCCGCCGGTCGAGGCGGCACGCACCGGTCCCAGCGCGGCCTGTCTCGCGCGCAGCGCCGATGCAGCACGTACGACCCTGGCCGTGCAGCGCTGGGTCGATCGCAATGGCATCGTGCACTACTCCGATCGTGCGGCGCCGCCCGATGCGCGTGAATTGCGCACGGTCACGCTCGCGGTGCCGCCGCAGGTCACCGTGCAGGCCAGCGGCCATGACGTCAACCTGCCCGGCCAGTTGCAGCAACGTGCAGTGGCCGATGCGCTCGCGGTCGCGCGCGTGCTGCACGACACGCTCGGCGTGGCCATGCCGCAGGGCATGGTCCTGCACATCGTGTTCGTGCGCTCGCCCGTGGCCTACGCGCAACTGATCGGCGTGCCCGAACTGGCCGCGTCGGCGGGTGCCTACAATACCGGCACGCGCACGATCCATGTGCGCATGCAGGATGACGACGAAGCCAGCTTCGCGGTGCTGCGCCACGAGATCGTGCATGCGATCGTGCATGAGGCGATCGGCAACCTGCCGGTCGCGATCAACGAGGGCCTGGCCGAATACTTCGGGCGCTATCGCGTGGTCGGCATGGGCGGGCAGATCGACCTGGGCCGCGAGCGCGCGGCGTTGCTGGCCAATGCGCCTGGCGACGATGGCGGCGAGGCGCTGGTCGACCTGCTCGCGCCCGAGGAGGCGGACTTCTATCGCGTCGGTGCCACCGGACCGGCCGGGCGCGAGCAACGCTACCGGCGCGCGTTCGCGCTGGTGGCGATGCTCATGGGCAGCGGCAGCGGGCGCGCCACACTCGCGGGCCTGCTGGCGGCGCAGGCCGCCCGGCCGTGCGATGCGGTTGCGAGCGAGCGCTGGTTCGCGCAGCATCATCGCGGCGGCCTGGCCACGCTCGCGCGCGAATGGGTCGCATTCATGCGCAATCCGCCCGACGGGGTGCGGACCTATTGAGCGCGTGGCACCACCGCCATGCTGCTAAGCAGCACCCAGCACGCGATGCTGGCATCGGCAGCCGAGTCGAGTAGACTTGCGCCGCTGTGTCTGCACGGTTCGCGTACGCGGCTGCTCGCCCCGCTGCGAAAGCTGATGTGCATCTTCGTGCCGCCGTCATACCCAGTGCATGACGTCCCGTGAGGGATGGCATTCCATGTTCAGCGCCGCAACGGAGAGTTACATGTCGGATCGTGAGTCGGGTACCGTCAAGTGGTTCAACGAGAGCAAGGGCTTTGGCTTCATCAGCCGTGAAAATGGTCCGGATGTGTTCGTGCACTTTCGCGCGATCACCGGCACCGGCTTCAAGACCCTGCAGGAAGGCCAGAAGGTGACGTTCAAGGTGGTGCAGGGCCAGAAGGGCCTGCAGGCCGAGGAAGTCACGCCGGCCTGATGCGGCACCTTGCCGTGATTGGGGGTCGCAGCGTCGCGCTGCGACCCCTTTTGTTTGCGCGCGGCGCGAGCGGCAGCCGCCCGCGAGCCGCCGCGACCCGCGCCGGCAGCGCATCGGTGCCCGACGGGCAGGGCAGGCGGATCGGGTATCCTGCGCGGCGAGGCCGAGCCATGACCCGATTCGCGAACTTTCGTGCGTTCTACCCCTACTACCTGTCCGAACATGCCGACCGCATGTGCCGGCGCCTGCACTTCGCCGGCTCGACGCTGGTGCTCGCGGTGGTCGCGTTCGCGTTGGCAAGCGGCCGCTGGGGCTGGTTGTGGCTTGCGCCCGTGGCCGGTTACGGCTGTGCCTGGATCGGGCATTTCGTGTTCGAGCGCAACCGGCCGGCGACGTTCCGCCACCCGTTCTACAGCCTCGCGGGCGACTGGATGATGTACCTGGATATCCTGCGTGGCCGCGTCCGGCTCTGAGGTGGCGCGTGGTGCCGCCGCGGCAGCCTCGCCACCACGCCTGTTGCATGTCGATGCCTTGCGCGGCATCGCCGCCCTGCTCGTGGTGTGCCTGCACGTCACCCAGTTCTTCCACGCGCAGCGCGCGGCCTTGCCGGCGCTGTCGGGGCAGTGGCTGGCGGTGCTGGCCCAGGATTTCGATTTCGGCCGCATCGGCGTGATGCTGTTCTTCCTCATCAGCGGCTACGTGATTCCCGACAGCATCCGCCTGGACCGCCCGGCGCCATTGGCGACGTTTGCGATCCGCCGCGTGCTGCGCATCTATCCCGCCTACTGGGTGTCGATCCCGCTGGGCGCATGGGCGATGTGGTGGCTGTGGGAACGCCCCTTCGGCTGGGGCGCGCTGCTGGTCAACCTGAGCCTGTTGCAGGATTTGCTGGGAGTGCCGGCCGCGATCGGCGTGTACTGGACGTTGCTCATCGAACTCGGCTTCTACCTGTTGTGCATCGTGCTGGCGCTGCGCCGCAGCCTGCATGACACGCGCCGCCTGGCCTGGCTGGCAGCCGTGTTCGCGGCGCTGCACACGCTGGGCGCGTTCGGCGCCTGGCTCGGCATGCCGCTCAAGCTGGCGCTGGTGTTCCTGCCGCTGTACCTGTCGTACATGCTGTGCGGCGCGCTGCTGCGCCAGGTCGACGATGGCGCGGCGATCGCGCCCGCGCCGCGCCGCACCCTGCAGGCCCTCATCGTGTTCTACCTGACACTGTTTCCGCTGGCCGCGATCTGGGCGATCGGTCCGTTCAACAATTACGTGGTGTGCGGCGGCATCGCGCTGGCGCTGTTCCTGCTCGGCACCCGGGTCATGCCGCTGCGCGCGCGCGTGTTCGTGTGGCTGGGGCGGATCAGCTACTCGCTGTACCTGTTCCACGCGCCGCTCACGATGCTGGTGTTGTGGTGGGTGCTGCAGCAGCCGTCCGGCTCGGCCTGGCGTGGCGGCCACATGCTGGCCTACCTGGCGCTGTGCGGCGGCCTGGCCATCGGCGTCGCGGCCGTGGTCGAGCGCTGGATCGAGCGCCCCGGCATCGCGCTCGGGCGCAGGCTCGCGCGTGCCTGGCAGGCGCGCACCGTACCGGCCGCGGCGCGCGTGGCCTGAGCGTCAGTGGCCGGGCGTGGCCGCGACGTTGCCGAACGGCGGTCGCGCGAGCCATACCAGCGGGATCATCGCCACGAACAGGATCGCGCAGCCGAGGAACACGTCATTGACGGCGAGCGTGAGTGACTGGCGCGTGACCAGGGTGTCGATGATCTCCCAGGCGCGCGCATCGCCGCCCAGCGCCTGCAGCCAGTTGTGTGCGGCATGGCTGCCGCCATTGAGGTGTTCGGCCAGCACCGCGTGGTGGTAGTCGCCGCGGTGTTGCCACACGGTCACCGTCACTGCGGTCGAGATGCTGGCGGCGATGGTGCGGCAGAAGTTGGCCAGGCCCGAGGCCGAGGCGATCTGGTCAGGCTTGAGCCCGGACAGGAACACCTGGTTGAGGGGGATGAAGAAGCACGGGATCGCGATGCCCATGATGAAGCGTGGCCACAGCAGCTGCTGGAACGAGGCGTCATTGGGGAACAGCGAGAACCAGTACGAAGTGGCCGCGAAGATGATGAATGCCGCGGTCACCACGCTGCGCAGTTCCAGGCGGTCGATGTTGCGCCCGATCAGCGGCGAGAACACGAACGCGAGGATCCCAACCGGTGCGGTCGCCAGCCCGGCCCAACTCGCGGTGTAGTCGAGCACGATCTGCAACCACAGCGGATACACCACGTTGATGCCGAAGAAGCCGACCATGCCGACCGACATCACGCCCACGCCGATTACGAAATTGCGCTTGCGGAACAGGCTCAGGTCGACGATCGGGTGCTTGTCGGTGAGCTCCCAGGCGATGAGGAACGTGATGCACACCAATGCGACCACGCCCAGCGTGATGATGAGCGGCGAGGCGAACCAGTCCTTGTCATTGCCGTTGTCGAGCATGAACTGCAGGCAGCCGACGCCGACCACGAGCAGCACCAGCCCGACCTTGTCGATCGGCGTCTTGACGATCGTGGTCTCGCGATGGCGCAACAGCAGCCAGGTCGCGATCACCGCGAGCAGCCCCACCGGGGCGTTGATGTAGAAGATCCAGGGCCAGCTGTAGTTGTCGGTGAGCCAGCCGCCGAGGATCGGACCGAAGATCGGCGCCACCACCACGGTCATCGCCCACAGCGCGAGCGCAAGCCCCTTCTTTTCGTTGGGATAGTTGTTGAGCAACAGGCTCAGGCTCAGCGCCACCATCGGCCCGGAGCCGGCGCCCTGCAGCAGGCGTCCCACCACGAGCATCGGCATGCTGGTGGCCATGCCGCAGAACATCGACATGAGCACGAACAGGAACACCGACATGCAGAATGCACGCACCTCGCCGAACTGGCGCCCGATCCAGCCCGACAGCGGCTGCATGATCGCGCTTGCGAGCGAGTACGAGCTGATCGCCCAGGTGCCTTCCTGCGGACTCACGCCGAGGCTGCCGGCGATGTGCGGTACCGACACGTTGACGATGGTGATGTCGAGCACTTCCATGAACGTCGCGAAGCCGATCGCGACGGTCAGCAGCGCCAGTGGCGCACCATGCAGCGGCGGCAGGGCGGGACGCGCGTCCGGCAGGGCGGCCATGCGGGTGGCTCAGTGCGTGGCGGGCAGGTTGGCGGCGATGATCGCGTCGGCCGCGGCGTCGGCCTTGGCCAGATCGCGCGTGTACACATCGGTGCGTGCCACCACCGCCTCGCTCGCGGTCGACGCCAGCATCGCGCCGTTGCGTTCGTGCGTGTCGACCTTGACCGTGGTCGACAGGCCGATGCGCAGCGGATGGCGCGCGAGTTGGGCGGTGTCGAGCGCGATGCGCACCGGCACGCGCTGCACCACCTTGATCCAGTTGCCCGAGGCGTTTTGCGGCGGCAACAGCGCGAATGCCGAACCGGTGCCGGCGCCGAGTCCGACCACCTTGCCGCGGTAGGCGACCTTGCCGCCGTAGATGTCGCTCTCGATGTGCGCATCCTGGCCGATACGGATGTTGGCGAGCTGGCTTTCCTTGAAGTTGGCGTCGATCCACAGGTCATCCAGCGCGATCAGCGTGAGCAGCGGCTGGCCCGGTTGCACGCGGTTGCCGACCTGCACGTTGCGCTGGGCCACATAACCGCTGATCGGCGCGAGGATCTCGTTGCGCCGGGCGTGGACCCACGCCTCGCGAAACGCCGCGCGCGCCTGCAGCACGGCGGGATTGCCGGCCACGTCGCTGCCATCGACGAGCGCATGGGCTGCCGCCGCCTGGCGTTGCGCGGCCTGCAGCGCGCTGCCGGCGAGGCGCACCGCATCGCGCGCGTGGGCGACCTCCTCGGGCGACACCGCGTTGGCCGCGAGCAACGGCGTGCGCCGCGCCAGGTCGGCCTGCGCGCGCTTGAAGTCGAGTTCACGCGCCGCGACCGCGGTGTCGGCCTGGCCGGCGCTCTCGGTGAGCTGGCGCACCTGCCGCACCGCGTGGGCGAGGGCGCTGCTGGCCTTGGCCAGTGCCAGCTCGGTGTCGGTGGGATCGAGGCGCACGAGGACCTGGCCGGCTTCCACGCGCTGGGTGTCGTCGGCGAGGATTGCCACCACGGTGCCCGGCACCTGGGCCGAGACGATCACCTGGTTGCCGTTGACGTAGGCATCGTCGGTGACCTCGCGCTGGGACCACACCAGCAGCCACAGCAGGTACCAGGCCGCGCCCGCGAGCACGAACACGAGCGTGATCGCGAGCATGAGGCCGCGACGCTTGCGGTTGCCGCCGTTGGCGTTGGAGGAGTCACTCATGGGGTCGGTACCCGGTTTGGCGAGTTGGAAGGATCTGCTGCCGGCGCGGCGGGTGTGCTGGCGTGGTAGCCACCGCCCAGTGCCTTGATCAGCGCGATCTGCGCCGCGAGCGCTTGCGCGTCGAGTGCGGTCAGCGCGTCGCGTTGCTGCAGCAGTTCGAGCTGGGCGCTGAGCGTGACGCGGTCATCGACGATGCCCTGGCGCACACGCGCGGCAGCCAGCTCGTGCAGTTGCCGTGCGGCCGCGAGCTGCGACTGGCGTTGCTCGCGTCGCGCCTGGTTCTGGCTCAGGCTCAGCGCCTGGCTTGCGACGTCGTTGGCGGCAGCCACCACCGCGCTGTCGTAGTGCGCGGCCGCGGCAAGCAATTGCGCCTGGGCCACGCCATGGGCGGCCTTGAGCTGGCCACGCTCGAACAGGGGCAGGTGCACGGCCGGGCCGAAGCCGAGCATGCGGCTGTCCAGGCTCAGCAGCTTGTCCAGGTCCAGCGATTGCAGGCCGATGAGGCCGGCCAGGCTGACGTCGGGATAGAACCGCGCGCGCACGTGGTCGACCTGGCGCAGCGCCGCCTCGACGCGCCAGCGCGCGGCGGCGATGTCGGGCCGGCGCGCAATGAGATCGAGGCCGACGTTGGTCGGCAACGCGCCCGTGACCCGCGGCAACGCGCGTGCATGCAGCGTCGGCAAGGCATCGGGTGCGACACCGAGCAATGCGGCGAGCGCGGCCAGACGCAGTTGCGCCGAGCCGCTCCAGCCCGCCGCAAGTTCGCGCACCGCGGCCAGGCGTGCGTCGCTCTGGTGCAGGGTGTCGGCGACGTCGATGCCGCGCTCGAGGCGCAGCGCCACCAGCGAGCGATAGCGTACCAGCGTCTGCTCGCTGTCGCGTGCGAGCGCAAGGTGCGCCTGGTCGGCTTGCCAGCCGAAGTAGGTCGATGCCACCGCCGTGGTGAGCGCAAGCGCGGCCGCGCTGCGCTCGGCCTCGGCGGCGCGCGCCTGGTCGAGCGCGCCCTCGATCGCGGCGCGCGTCTTGCCGAACAGGTCGAAGTCGTACTTGAACTGCAGGTTGAGGTCGGCCTGGTTGTACCAGGTGAAGCCGAGGAAGCGCGGCGGGATCAATCCGTGCTCACTCAGCCGCTGGCGCTGCACTTCGAGATTGCCTTGTGCCGCGAGGCCGGCGCTCGCACGTGCGCTCTGCACCGCCTGCACCACCGCATCGAGGCGACGCTCGGCTTCGTCGAGGCTGGGCGCGTGGGCCAGTGCGCGCGCCTGCAACGCGTCGAGCTGGTTGTCGCCGTATGCGCTCCACCATTGCGCGTCGGGCCACTGGGCCGTGGTGGCGACCGGCAGGCCGGCCAGCGGCACCTCGCCGCGCAGCGGCGGCAGTTCGGTGCGTGGGGGCACCGCGCAGGCAGCGAGCGCGCCACACGCGATCACGGCGGCGACACGGCGTTGCAACGCTGTGGTGATGCTGGCCATGGCCTGGGTCCGCATACAAGAGCGCCCGCGACAGGGCGGGCGAAACTGGTTCGGGCAGGACGATCGGGACGGGCCGTCAGGTCGCGCCTGGATAACAATACTACCGAGTCTTGTATTTGCCGACAATGGGCGCGTGGGCCTGCGTCCTGGCCGGCGTGACCGCGCGCGGTCGTGGCGGTTTGAACGCCGGCATCGCGTTCGCCAAAAAAAAGCGCCACAGCCGCGAGGCTGTGGCGCCAGATGGTGCCGCCGTGGCCGGCTCAGTCGTCGTCGAAGCCGTCGGCGAAGATGCGGTCGATGCA